>DASQHH010000609.1:0-5392 GCA_035632195.1 Vicinamibacterales bacterium | reverse complement strand
GTGGAGAAACTCGATCTCGGCGAGGCATGGACTCGGGCGACGGGGCTGCCGTTCGTCTACGCGTTCTGGGCCGGGTGGCCCGACGCGGTCACGCCCGGGGACGCGGCGGCGCTCGTGCAGGCGCGCGACGCCGGCGCGGCGCACGTCGCCGACATCGCCCAGACCTCGTATCCGGGCGACCGTCACCGACAGGAGATCGTCGGGCGCTATCTACGGGATAATATTCATTACGTCCTCGACGGAGCCGTCGAAGGCTTGACGACGTTCTATCGCTACGCGTCGGAGCTGAAGCTCGTTCCGCCGTTCGACGAAGAGTTGCGTTTTTTTCATGCGAACCGATGAGGCGTCAGCCGGAAAAGCGGAGCGGGGCGAGCGCCTGAGCGCAGACGAGGCGCTCGGGCTCTATCGGCACGCGCCGACCGCGCTGCTGGGCCGCCTGGCGGATGGTGTACGCGCACGCAAGCATCCGGCACGCATCGTCACCTACATCATCGACCGCAACGTCAACTACACGAACGTCTGCGTCGCGAAGTGCAACTTCTGCGCGTTCTATCGTCCCGTCGGCTCGGCGGACGGGTACGTCCTCGGCTTCGACGAACTGTTCCGGAAGATCGACGAGACCGTCGCCGTGGGCGGCGTCCAGCTGCTGCTGCAGGGCGGGCACAACCCCGATCTGCCGCTGACGTGGTACGAGGACCTGTTCCGCGCGATCAAGGAGCGCTATCCGTCGTTCAAGCTGCACGCGCTGTCGCCACCCGAAGTCATCCATCTCTCGCGCCTTTCACAGCTTCCTGTGCCCGCGATCATCGAGCGGCTGATCGCCGCCGGCCTCGACAGCATCCCTGGCGGCGGCGCCGAGATCCTCGTCGACCGCGTGCGCAAGGAGCTGCACTGCTACGGCAAGGCGACGGCCGACGAATGGCTCGACGTCATGCGCCACGCGCACCGGGCCGGCCTGCGCACGACGGCAACGATGATGTACGGCACCGTGGAGACGGACGAGGAGCGGCTCGAGCATCTGCTGCGCCTCCGCGCGCTGCAGGACGAAACCGGAGGGTTCACCGCTTTCATCGCGTGGAGCTATCAGCCGCAGCACACCGAGCTCGGCGGGGCCGAGGCGACCGGCGTCGACTACCTGCGTACGCTCGCGCTCGCGCGGATCGTGCTCGATAATTTCGACAACCTGCAGGCGTCATGGGTGACGCAGGGCGGCAAAGTGGGTCAGCTGAGCCTCGCCTACGGCGCCAACGACATGGGCAGCGTGATGATCGAAGAGAATGTCGTCCGCGCGGCCGGCGCCAGCTACTGCATGGACGAAGAGGAAATCGTGCGGAACATCGAGGACGCCGGGTTCATTCCCAAGCGCCGCAACATGCACTACGACATCCTCGGCGATCCGATCTTCCGCGAGCGGCAGGTGCCGCGCATGCTGGAGCTCGCCACCGCGCGCGCGGAAGGCGACGCCAGCGTGCCTGACGAGCTGAGAAACTACCCGGCGCGCAGCCGTGCCGGCAAGCAGCTCCGCGTGATCGATCAGCGGGACCATTGATTCATTACCGCGCCGACTGGGTGCTGCCGATCAGTGCGCCGCCGATTCGCGACGGCTGGATTGCGGTGGACGGCGAGCGCGTCGCCGCCGTGTCGGCGTCAGCGCCGCGCCGGCTCGTCGATCCGATCGACCTCGGGAGCGTCGCCGTGCTGCCCGGGCTCGTGAACGCGCACACGCATCTCGAGCTGTCGTACCTGCGCGGCCGGATTCCTGCGGCCGCGTCGTTCGTCGACTGGATCCGCGGCGTCATCGTGGCGAGGCGGCAGTATCCCGACCCGCGGGCGCCCGAGATTCTCGGCGCCGTGCACGCCGCGATCGCCGAATCGGTCGACGCGGGCACGGCCGTTGTCGGCGATATCACCAATACGCTCGTGACCGGCGACCCGCTGGTCCGCAGTCCGCTGGCCGCGATGGTGTTCTACGAGCTCATTCGCTTCCGGCCGGACGATCCCAGGTTCCTCGTCCACCAGGCGCTCGACGCGCGCGGGCAGTCGGCGCACAGCGACCGGGTGCGGACAAGCCTGGCGGCGCACGCGCCGTACTCGGTCGCGGCGTCCGTGTTCCAGGCTATGCGCGCCGCGATGACGCGCCTCGAGCCGCCGGTCAGCGTGCACCTGTCGGAGTCGACCGAAGAAATGGAGTTCATCCGGTCGGGTGCCGGTCCCTGGCGCGCGCTGCTCGAGGAACTGGGCGTGTGGGATCCCGGATGGAAAGCCCCCGGCTGCACGCCCGTCGAGTATCTCGATCGCATCGACTTCCTCGGCCCGACGGTCGTCGCGGTGCACGGCGTCCAGATGACCGACGGCGATCTGCGCACGCTCGCAGCTCGGCGCGCGACGCTGGTCGCCTGCCCGCGCAGCAACGTGCACACCGGTGCCGGCGAGCCGCCGATTCAACGCTTCTACGAGTCCGGCGTGCGCGTTGCCGTCGGCACCGACAGCCTCGCGGGCGTCGAGGACCTGAACGTGTTCTCGGAGCTCGCCGCGATGCGGCGAATCGCCCCGCGGGTCGCTGCGTCCAAATTGATAGACAGCGCCACGCGGCAGGGCGCGGCGGCGCTCGGCTTCGGTGCCGACTACGGCACGATCGAGGCGGGGAAGCGCGCCCGCCTCATCGCCGTCGACGTTCCGGCCGCGTGCGTCGATGTGGAAGAATACCTGGTCAACGGGATCGAGCCCGGTCAGGTCAACTGGCTCCATGTTTGAGCGCATCCGCACGTACGGCTCGTTCGTCCGTTTCAGCCACTCGGTGTTTGCGCTGCCGTTCGCGCTTGCGGGTGCGCTGCTGGCCGTCCGCGCTTCGAATGTGTCCGGCTTCTTCGGCTGGCCGCTCTTCTGGATCCTCGTCGCCATGGTGTCCGCGCGCAGCGCGGCCATGGGCTTCAACCGTCTCGTCGACGCGCGGATCGACGCCGTGAACCCGCGGACGTCGAATCGCGAGCTGCCCCGCGGCGCGATGTCGATGCCCGAGGCGGTCGCTTTTGTCGCCACGGCGTCGGTCGTCTTCGTGGCGGCGGCCTGGCAGCTGAATCCGGTCTGCTTCGCGCTGTCGCCGGTGGCGCTCGGCATCGTCTTCTGGTACTCGCTCGCCAAGCGCTACACGACGTGGACGCAATTGTTCCTGGGCCTGGCGATGGCGGTCGCGCCGGTCGGCGGCTGGCTCGCGGCCGGCGGGCGCGGCGGCTGGGAGCCGTGGCTGCTCGCGCTCGCGATTGGCGCCTGGGTCGGGGGCTTCGACGTGCTCTATGCGTGCCAGGATCTCGATTTCGATCGCGCGCACGGACTGCGATCGATTCCCGTCCGCTTCGGCGTGCGCGCCTCGCTCGCGATCTCGCGCGGGATGCACGTCGCGGCGGTCGCGTGCCTGATCGCGCTGGCATTCGTCGCGCCGCTCGGGCCGCTCTACCTCGCGGGCGTGGCCGTCGTCGCGGCGCTGCTGGTGTACGAGCAGTCGCTCGTCCGCCCGGATGATCTGTCGCAGGTCAAGCGCGCATTCGACCTCAATGGGTACGTCGGCATCCTGTATCTCGTGGTGCTGGCCCTTTCGCTGTATGTCGCCCGCTGAACCCGGACCCTCGGTGGCGCTCGCCATTACCGGCGCGAGCGGCGCGATGTACGCGACGCGCACGCTGGCGGCGCTCCTGGAGAGGGGCGCGCATGTCGAGCTGGTCGTGTCCGACTACGGGCGGCGTCTGCTGCGCGACGAGCTCGGCGACGCGGCGTCCGTGGAACGGCTGATTCCGTTTCTGGCGGCGAAGTACGGCGACGCCGTCGAGGCCGGCACGGTGGCGCTCCACAGCAACCGCGATCTCGGCGCGACGATTGCGAGCGGCAGCCACCGGTGCACCGGGATGGCGATTGTCCCGTGCTCGATGAAGACGCTGGCGGCCGTCGCTCACGGACTCTCGCGAAATCTCATCGAGCGGGCCGCGGACGTGATGCTGAAGGAGCGGCGGCGTCTCGTGATCGTCCCGCGCGAGACGCCGATGAGCCTGCCGCAGCTCCGGAACATGGTGCTCTGCGCCGAGGCGGGCGCGATGATCCTGCCGGCGATGCCGGCGTTCTACCAGAAGCCGAAGACGATCGACGACCTGGCCGACTTCGTGGCCGGCAAGATTCTGTCCGCGCTCGGATTCGAGCACGCGCTGTATCCCGAGTGGACCGGCCAGGTCCCGTGATCGATGTGTCGAAGTCGCCCGCCAAGATTGCGTCGATGTTCGACGCCATCGCGCATCGGTACGACTTCCTGAACCACGTCCTCAGCGCCGGTCTCGACATCCGATGGCGCCGCCGGGCGATTGCCTCGCTGTCACTGACGGGCCGTGAGCGCGTGCTGGACCTGTGCACCGGGACGGCAGATCTGGCGATTGCGGCGCTCGCGGCGCCGCGAGGCGCCGCACGCGTCGTCGGCGTCGATTTCGCGGCCGCCATGCTCGCCATCGCGCGCAGGAAGATTGGTCCAATCGCCTCCGGACGCATCGCGCTGGTGCGCGGCGACGCCACACGGATCCCGCTGGCAGACGCGTCGATCGATGCCGTGACCATCGGCTTTGGCATCCGGAACGTCGACGATCCTGCGCTGGCCTGCCGGGAGATGGTGCGCGTCCTGCGGCCGGGCGGCCGCCTGGCGATTCTTGAATTCGGGGTGCCGCGCGCGCCGGTGTTCGGTGCCGTCTACGGCTGGTATCTGGCGCACGTCCTGCCGCGCATTGGACGCGCCCTGTCGCGGCACGACGCCGCCTACTCGTACCTGCCGGCGTCCATCGACGCATTCGCCGTTCCGGACGAGTTCGTGAAAACCCTGCGACAATCCGGATTCGGAGAGGTCTCGTCCGACCGGCTGACCTTTGGCAGCGTCATTCTCTATACGGCGCGCAGACTTACCACTCCCTGATACGGCCGGGCCGTTTCTCGGCTGGTATACTGCTCTAAGTCCCTGATGTATTTCGATTTCGAGGATTACCACCCCTCACTCGAGCCGCTGAATCGCTCGCTGACCCGGCTCGAGATGGTGTGTCTGGCCACCATCTTCCACCTGGTGATGTTCATCCTCATTCTGCTCGCCCCCAAGTGGATGCCGCGGTGGGAGCCGAGAGCGCAGGCGATCGTGCTCCAGCAGAAGCCCAAGGAGCAGACGCGCTTCGTGTTCGTGCAGCCGCGCATCGAACGTCCTGTACCGCGCGCGCCGGACCGGGCCGAGCCGTCCGATCGCGATCGGATGGCGCGGGCGCCCGAGCGCAACCCCAACCCGACCAACCCGCTGCCGTTCTCGCGCGGCAACACGCCGGAGCGCGTCGACCAGCCGCCGGCGCCCGTTGCGCGTGGACGCGGGCCGCAGCCCGAT
>DASQHH010000608.1:0-7819 GCA_035632195.1 Vicinamibacterales bacterium | reverse complement strand
CCGAAGCCGCGCTCCCCCATCAGCCACTTGTAGGTCGCCGCCGATCCGAAGTCGATGCCCATCGCGCGCACGTCGATCGGGACCGCGCCCGCCGCCTGCACCATGTCGCAGAACACGTATGCGCCCCGCGCGTGCGCCAGGTCGGCGATCGCCCGCACGTCGTGCAGGTAGCCGTTGACGTTCGACACGAGCGCCATCGACACGAGGCGCGTGTTGCG
This sequence comes from Vicinamibacterales bacterium, assembly GCA_035632195.1. Taxonomy (GTDB): domain Bacteria; phylum Acidobacteriota; class Vicinamibacteria; order Vicinamibacterales; family CAVVIG01; genus DASQHH01. The sequence continues at coordinate 7,601 of DASQHH010000608.1, read as the reverse complement.
GTCGATCGCCTTGTCCATGTCGCGCGTGTCGATCGCCCAGTTGCGGTGCTTCACGACCCGGAGCTGCAGCCCTTTTGCCTCGAGCGACTTGTACATGTAGAGGGACGTTTCGAAATGGAGCTCGTCGAGCACGACGTTGCCGCCGCGCTTCGCGAGATCCATCCCCATGACGACGATGTTCTCGCCGTCCGACGTGTTCTGGACGAAGGCGATCTCGGTCGGCCGCGCGCCGATCAGAGTCGCGTAGCGCTGCTTGAGGTCCGCAAGCTGCGTTGCGCCGAAATCCGACCGCCCGGCGCCTCCACCCTGCGTCCGGAACGCGACGTGATCCTGCAGCGCTTTCGCGCAGAGGGTGCTCATCGGATGAATCGCCGCGCAGTTGAGATAGGTCTGCGCCGAGGCAATCGGAAAGTCCGCGCGCACCGACGGCGGAAACACCGATCCCTCGGCCGCAGCGCCGTCCATCGGCCCTCCGCGGGCGAGACCGGCGCGGGGGGCGGCGGCGACGGCCGCCGCGCTCAGGAGGAACTGTCTGCGATCCACAGCCATGTCATGCTCCCAGTTGTGATGCGAGATCGTTGAAGTCCGCCGCGAAGACGTCGACCGCGGCGTCGCGCGCGTTGTCGCGCTCGCCGTTGGGCCCTTCCTTCGGGCGCGGCACGAACGCCGTCTTGAAGCCGAGCGTTCTCGCCGCCCGCAGGTCGCCCTTGTGGGCGGCGACCATCATCATCTGCGCGGGCTGCAGATCGAGCAGCGAGGCGGCCGTCAGGTACACCTCTTTATCCGGCTTGTAATGGCGCGCCAGCTCCGCGCCGAGGATGACGTCCCACGGCAGTCCCGCGAATTTCGCCAGTTCCGTCATCAACGAGACGTTGCCGTTCGACAGCGGCGCGATCACGAATCGGCGTTTGAGCCGCGTCAGACCTGCGACCGCGTCGGGCCACGGCGTCAGCCGGTGCCACGCGCGATTGAAGGCCTCGATCTCCTCCGGCGTGAGGCCGCTGACGTGGAATTCGTCGAGAAGCCGGTCGAGCACCATGCGGTGCAGATCGTCGAGCTTCGTCCAGGGCAGCTCGCCGGTCCGCACCTTGTTCATGGACGGAGCGTACCCGGTGCGCCACGCGTCCGCGAACTTCGGCCAGTCGACGGCGAGGTGCTTGGCCCGGCCGAGCGCTTCGCCTTCCCGGATGATGCTGCTGCGATAGTCGACGACCGTGCCAAATGTGTCGAAGACGAGCGCCTTCAGGCCCCCGAGACCATCGACCGCCGTCGGTCCGGCGATCGGCGCACCGTCCGCGCGCCGATCGAGCCGCGCCCCCGCCAGGACGACGACGCCGAGGCGGATCAGATCGCGGCGGGATCTCATGCCGCGCGACCACCGGGACTCAGAGACCTCCGAGTCTCCGAGGTGACGCGCGTTCTAAGATGGAAACGATGCTGACGCATCTGCTGACTGTCGATCATCTCGTCCGCGCGTGGGTTGTGGGACACCGGATCCGCGCGCTCGACGCCGTGATGGTAACACTGAGCGCCGTCGGCCGCGGCGGAATGGTGTGGCTGGCGACAGGCGCCGCCTTGACCGCGCTGAGGAAGATGCGGTGGCCGCGGTACGTGCAACTGGCGGCGGCGCTGGCGCTTGCGAGCCTGATGATCGATGGCGTCCTGAAGCCGGCGGTTCATCGGCGCCGGCCGTTTACGTCATTCCCCGCCGTTGCCGTCATCGCCGACCGCCCGCACGATGCGTCGTTCCCGTCAGGGCATGCCGGAAACGCATTCGCTGCGGCAGCCATCCTGGCACGGGCGGCGCCGGCGTGGCAGCCGGCGTGGTGGGCGCTGGCAGCTCTGATCGCATACTCCCGCGTGTACGTCGGGGTTCACTACCCCCTCGACGTCGTCGCCGGCGCCATCACCGGTGCGGCATCCGCCATCGTTGTGCTGCTGGCGAGCGCCGCTTTGACGCGCTCGCGCGTGAAGGGCACCTGACGAATTCGACCGCCGGTCGCGTCGAAGATCGCGTTGCCGACCGCCGCCGCCACGATCGTGATCGCGGTTTCGCCCGCGCCGTCGGCCGGCTTCTCGGGTCGGTTGATCAGCACGCTCTCGATGACCGGCACATGAAGGCCAAGCGTCGCGCTGTGATAGGTGCGCCAGTCGATCGACGTGACGGCGTGATCGTCCCACGTCACTTCTTCGCCGAGGCATCGGCTCAGCCCCTGCAGCGCGCCGCCCTCGAGTTGATTGCGCATGCCGTCGGGATTCGAGATGGGCCCGCAGTCCTGCGCGAGGAACAGCCGCGTGGCGGTGACCGCGCCGGTCGCGCGGTCGACGGCGACTTCGGCGACCATCGCGACATAGCCGTTGTCGCCTTCGTACAACACGCACGATAGTCCGCGTCCACGGCCCGAAGTCCCTTGCGCAGGCGAGGGACGCGGCTGCCAGTTCGCGGCCTTCGCCACCGCCTTGACGACATCGATTAGCCGCGGGTCCCGCAGGTGCCGGAGGCGGTACTCGATCGGATCGGCCTTGGCGCGCGCCGCGAGCTCGTCGATGAAGCACTCGTGCGCGAACGTGTTTTGCAGCCGCGAGGGCGACCGCAGCGGTCCGGTGAAGAACGGCGATGCGACGGTGTGGTTCAGCACTCGCGCGCTTGCAATGGATCCGGTTGCCGCGGCGATGTACGACGGTGCCGCATTGCTGTTGTTGCGCAGCTGGCCCGGCGCCGCGCCGGCCGCACGCGGTGCCACCGCCGAGGGCGCGTGGCCGAGCAGCATCCCGGTGACGACGTTGCCGGGCTGGTCGTAGCCGGGACGTCCGCCGAGCGACGGCGACCACGATTCGTAGTCCCACGCCACGATCGTCCCGTCGCTGGCAACGCCGGCGCGCTGATCGATGGCGTACGCGAAGCCGTAGTTCTCCCAGGCCATCTCGTCGCGCCGCGACAACTGCACGCGCACCGGCTTGCCGACTGCCTGCGACAGCACCGCGGCGTCGAACGACACCGTATCGGCGCCGTTGATTCCATAGCAGCCGGCGCCGCGCGTGAAGATGACCCGCACCTTTTCGAGCGGCACACCGAGCAGCGTCGCGACGCAGCTGCGCGTCGGGTAGGCCGACTGGGTCGGCGACCAGACCGTCACGCCGTCGGCACGCACGTCGGCCACGGCGCACGACGTGCCCATCGATGCGTGCATCTGATACGGATGTGTATAGGTCGCCTTCACGACCGCCGCTGCCCTTGCGAGCGCCGGATCGACATCGCGTGTGTCGACGAGAAACGCGTCACGCGACGGCTGCGTCCGCATATGAGCGTCGAAGGTGTCGCGTTTCGGCAGCCCGGCGCCCCGGCTCCAGTTCACTTTGAGCGCCTTTGCCGCCTGCACCGCCTGGAACGGCTTCGCGGCGACGACGCCGACGAAGTCCTTCCTGACCACGACCTTCACGACGCCCGCCATTGCGGCGACCGGGGATTCGTCGACGCTGACGACGTGGGCGCCGACCTCGGGCGGGCGCACGACGGCGCCGTGGAGCATGCCCGGCACCTTCACGTTGTGCCCGTACTCGAATGTGGCCGTCGCCATCGCCGCCATGTCGACGCGCGGAATCGGCTTGCCGAGGACGGTCCACTCGCCGGCCGGTTTTCGCTTTGCCTCGGCGTTCAAGGGCAGGTTGAAGGTCTTGCCGCCGACCAGCTGCGCGTACGTCGCGCGCTTCAATCGATTGGTCCTCGAAACGACGGCGCCGTCTCCCGCCTGCAGCTCCTGGACGGGGACGCCGAGTCGCGTTGACGCGAGCGCGACGAGGGCCTCGCGAGCCGTCGCGCACGCCTGCGCGAGACCGCGCTCGTTGAAGTTGGTGGGCGTCGACTGGCTCCCCGACGTCGTTCCCTGATCGGGGCAGACGTCGGTGTCGCACTGAACGAGATGAACGCGGCCGATCGGAATCGCGAGCTCTTCGGCGATCAACTGCAGCTGCGCCGTCAGGACGCCTTGACCGAGCTCGCACTTCCCCGTCCGCGCGGTGACGGTCCCGTCGCCGTTGACGGAAACCCAGGAGTCGAGCTGCCGCGGGTCGACGTGCGAATTGCGCGTGTCGAAAGGCCCCTGTGCACGCTCGGCCGAAGCCTCACGCTCCGGCAGAGCGATGGCGCTCGCGGCGCCGTAATACACGATCAGCGCGCCCGACTGCTTCAGGAATGCACGGCGGGCGACGGTCATGCCGTCCTCCCGTGCGCGTAGCGTTTGATGGCCGCGTACATCCGCGAGTGCACGAAACATCGGCACAGGACGCTCGACATCCCCTGCCGGATCGCTTCATCGTCCGCCTTGGGATTCTGATCGAGAAACGCCTTCGCTGTGAGAATCACGCCGCTCAGACAGAAGCCGCACTGGGCGGCCTGCTCGTCGATGAACGCCTGCTGGATCGGGTGCGGTTTGTCGGGTGTGCCGAGGCCTTCCAGCGTGACGATGTCGGCATTGCCGACCGTAGACACCGGCGTGACGCACGACCTGATGGCGCGTCCGCCCGCGATGACGGTGCACGCTCCGCACTGGCCGAGGCCGCAGCCGAACTTGGGGCCGCGCAGTCCGAGATCGTCGCTGAGAACATAGAGCAGCGGCGTCGCCGGATCGACGTCGACGGTGTGCGAGCGCCCGTTGACCCGTAAGGCGATGCTCATTTTTTCCTCCGGGGGCCCCTACCCCCGTCGTTTCCCGTTTCTTCGGCCATTCTACGGCTGCCGGGATAGAATCTGCCTCAACAGGGTGGGCAATGAGCCAGGACAGACAGCAGCGAGGTCCCGATCGACGCAGGCATCCGCGCGGTGGGCGGCGGGGGGAGGATAAGCCGGGGTTCACACCGCTCGTGATGGTGATCGATCCCGATCCCAACCGGCGCGACATCTCCGAGGCCATTCTCGCGAAGCTGCGGTTCGCCGTGGCGCCGGTCGAGTCCGTCGAGAAGGGGGTGTCCGTCATCCGCGCGCTCGCGCCGGCGGCGATCGTCGGGCACGCGGAAGACCTCGAGCGGCTGCGGGCAGCCCTGCCCCTCGAATCGATTCCGCTCGTCGCGGTGACGGACGCGATGGCGCGGACCGATCAGCTGGCCCAGGTCGTGCGGGCGGCGCTGCGCCTGAGCCAGACGCTCTCGTAGCGCCTTCCCGTCATTCCCGAAGCGCGATCAGCGGATCGAGCTTCGCGGCTCGCCGCGCGGGAATCACGCACGCGACGAGCGCGACCGACGCGAGCGTCACACCCGCGGCCGCCAGCGTCACCGGATCGCGCGGCGCGACGCCGATCAGCAGACCCGACATCAGCTGCGTCAGACCGAGCGCGCCGGCCACGCCGACCACGAGCCCGGCAGACGCGAGGGTCATCCCGTCTCGCACCACCATTCCCAGCAGCGCGGCGCCGGACGCGCCGAGCGCGGCACGCACGCCGATCTCGTGCGATCGCTGAGCGACCGTGTACGAAATGACGCCGTAGATCCCGACGGCGGACAGCGCCAGCGCGAGCGCGGCGAACACCGCCAGCAGCGTCGTCCGCAGGCGATTGGACGCCGCAGATTCCGTCTTGATCTGCTCGAGCGTCTTGACGTCGGTGACCGCCTGCGTCTTGTCGATGTCGTGCACGGCCCGGCCGATCGCGCGCGCCATCGCCTCGGGTTCCGCGGCAGTGCGAACGACCAGATTGACGAACGTCGTCGGACTCTGCTCCATCGGGACGTACATCCCGGCACGAGTCTGCCCTTCGAGGCCGCCCGTGCGTTCGTCCGCAATGACGCCGACGACTTCCCACGGGACTTCGGGACCGAGGGCCGGCCTGCCGGGGACAATCTCCTGTACGAGGATGCGCTGTCCGATCGGATCCTGCCCGTCGAAGTACAGCCGCTCCATCCTCTGGTTGATCACGGCGACCGGAGTCGTCCCTTTGACGTCGCGATCCGTCAGAGGCCGCCCCTTGACGATCTGAATACCGAGGACGCGGAAGTAATCGGACTGGACCATCTTGAAGCCGCAGGCCTGGCGGTTTGCGCGATCGACGGCCGGACGCCCCGCGATCAGAAACGGCATGCCGTTGCTGAAGCCCTGGAGCGGCAGTGCATCGGTCGCGGCCGCACCGCGGACGCCCGGCACGGCCTTGACGCGATCGACGACCGTTCGAACGTATCCCGACAACTGATCGCTCGCGTCGAACCGATCCGACGCAATCGGCAGGCCCAGCGTGAGCACGTTGGCCGCGTCGAAACCGAGCGGCACGTTCATCATCTGGAAGAAGCTGCGAATCAGCAGGCCGCTTCCGGCGAGCAGCAGGAACGCCAGCGCCACTTCGACGACGACGAGCGCGCTGCGCAACCGGCGCCTCCCGCCGTCTCCGGCCGATCCGCGTCCACCTTCCTTCATCGCGTCGGCGAGGTCCGGGCGGCTCGCGTGCAGCGCAGGCGCCAGACCGAACACGATGCCCGTCAGAATCGACAGCGCGAGCGCGAACACCAGTACGCGAACGTCCATAGTCACGCTCGCCACCGACGGCAGATAGAACGGCGGCAGCATCACGTACAGCCAGCGCATCAGCGCGTATCCCACGGCGACGCCGGCCACTCCGCCGCAGGCGGCCAGAACGACGTTTTCGGTCAGCAGCTGCGCGATGATGCGCCCGCGTCCGGCGCCGAGCGCGGCGCGCACCGCGATCTCGCGCTCACGGGATGTGCCGCGAGCAAGTGTCAGATTGGCGAGATTCGCACAGCTGATCAGCATCAGCAGGCCGACGGCGGCGAGCAGAATATACAAGGAGCTGCGAAGCTGCGTCCCCACGACGGCGTCGGCGTACGGGACGAGGGAGACGCCCCAGCCTTTGTTCGAGTCCGGGTAGTCAGCGGCTATGCGCGCGGCAATCGCGTCCATCTTCGCGCGCGCCTGTTCGATCGGGATGCCGGGTCGGAGCCGTGCGACGACCTGCAGCCAGTGGAAGTCGCGCGTCTGTTCGCCCGGCGAGAAAGCGAGCGGCCGCCACAGACGGTTGAACGTTCGATCGAATGGACTGCCTTCGGGCATGACGCCGATGACTGTGTACGCCTCGTTGTTCAAGGTGATCGAGCGCCCGACCACGCTCGAGTCGCCGCCGAACTCCTCCGCCCAGATCCGGTGGCTCAGCACGAGCACGTGGTCCTTGCCCGGACGATCCTCGTCGGCCGCGAAAGTGCGGCCAAGCGCCGCCTGCACGCCGAACACGCCGAAGTAGGCCGGGGCGACGCGCCCGACGCGGAGCTGCTGGGGGTCGCCGTGGCCGGTCAGCGTCATCGAGCCGCCGGTGGTCGCGGCCATCTGCGAGAAGACGTCGTTCTGCGCGTGCCAGTCGAGATAGTTCAACGCCGACACGACGTTGATGCCGCCGCCAGGCGGCTTCTCCCAGACGAGCAGGATGCGCTCGGGATCAGGGTACGGCAGCGGCTTGAGCAGCACGCCGTCGACGAAGCTGAAGATTGCGCTGTTGGCGCCGATTCCCAGTGCGAGCGTCAGGATGGCGACGAGGGTATAGCCGGGAGCGCGCAACAGCGTACGCACGCCGTAACGGACATCGTGCAGAAATGCACCGCGCATGGAATGG
>DASQHH010000607.1:0-18225 GCA_035632195.1 Vicinamibacterales bacterium | reverse complement strand
GTCTGAACCACGGGCTGCAGCTGCAGGGCTCCTATACGTTCTCCAAGTCGCAGGACACCAACTCGTACGACGGCACACAGGCAGCCCAGGACAGCACGAATCTGGCCGACAGCTACGGTCCGTCGGACTTCGACGTGCGGCACCGCGTCTCGGTCAACATGTCATATGACCTTCCGTTCAAGGGCAATCGTCTTGCGGAGGGGTGGCAACTGGTCGTCGTCGAGCAGGCGCAGACCGGCAACCCGGTGAATCTCGTGACCAACATCACCACGATCACAGGCACCGCCACGGTTCGTCCCGATCTGATCGGAACGCTGCCGACAACCAATCTGCACGTCAATAACGACGCCAACGGCTTCCCGGTCAGCTATCAGTGGTTCGACGGCCAGACAACGGTCTGCGATCCGCGAATCGCGGGCTCGTGCACGTCGGCGTCGATCTTCGCGCTGCCGTACAGCGCGGCAGGCGTGGCGCATTTCGGCTCGCTCGGACGCAACGTCATTTACGGTCCGAGCTTCGGCAACACCGACTTGTCGATCATCAAGAACATCGCGCTGCAGAGCAGCGCACGCATCCAGCTGCGGGTGGAGTTCTTCAACCTGTTCAACCAGGCGAATTTCGGCCAGCCCGGACGGACAGTCACCGCCGGCAGCACCTCGCTGGGCGTGATCACGAACACACGCTTCCCAACGGGAGATTCCGGATCGGCGCGGCAGATTCAGTTCGCCGCCAAGATTCTGTTCTAAGAGAAGGCAACCGCGGAGATCGCAAGGCTCGCAGAGTTGTTGTTTTGCAGGAAACAACTCTGCGGCCTCTGCGGTCTGCGGCGGTTGCTTATCCGTGCTTGAAGAACTGAACGGCGCGCTCGTGGCGCTCGGCCGCGGCGCGGCTCTTGAACGTGCCGAGATTCCTCCGGCGGCCGGTCTTCGGGTTCTTCTTCCTCGAATACAGGCGATACCCACCCGACGACAGCTTGCGGATCATGCGGACACGCGTGCAATGAGGATGCCCTTCGGGATCGGTGTCGATGTTGCAGGAGAGCTGCTGATTCCCTCGGAGGTGCATATGGCCAAGCTCGCCCGCGACGTCATGACCGCCGACCCCGCCTGCTGCCTTCCCCACACCCCGATCGATCAGGTCGCCCGCATGATGGTGCAGAACGACTGTGGAGAGATTCCCGTGATCGACCGCAGCGACCAGCCCATCGGCGTCGTCACCGACCGCGACATCGTCTGCCGCGTCGTCGCGGAGGGCAAGAATCCTTCGGCGTATCCGGCGGAGATGTGCATGACGTCGGGCGTCATCGCGGTGGCCGCCGACGCGCCGCTCGACGACGTCGTCGAGGTGATGCAGAAGTACAGAATCCGGCGCGTGCCCGTCGTCGACGGCCACGGAAAGTGCAGTGGAATCATTTCACAGGCTGACATCGCCGCATACGGCCCATCACAGAAGACCTCGGACCTCGTGAAGGAAATCTCGCGGACGTGACGGTCTGCTGATTGCACGTTGAAAGGCGTCCACAGCGACCGATCCGTCAACCTACGTCATGGAGGTCTGTACATGGCTGACCGCCCTACCGATATTGCCCAGCGCGAGAAACACGGCCCTTCACGCCACGATCAATCGACCCACTCGAATCCCCTGGCGACGCTCGATCGCTTCGCCGATGAGATGGACCGCATATTCGACGATTTCGGGTTCGGACGCGGGCTGGCGCCGCGATCGGGTTCGTCCTGGTCCAGCCTGGCGCAGCGCCAGAGTCAGGGCGTCTGGATGCCGCAGATCGAGGTATTCCATCGCAACAACGAGCTCGTCGTGCACGCCGATCTGCCCGGCCTGAAGAAGGACGACGTCGCGATCGAGGTGATGGACAACGAGCTCACGATTTCCGGCGAGCGGAGGCAGGAACAGCAGAACGAGCGCGAGGGCGTCTATCGTTCCGAGCGCAGCTACGGGAGCTTCTACCGGACGGTGCCGCTGCCCGAAGGCGCCATGACGGATCAGGCGAAGGCGTCGTTCAAGGACGGCGTCCTTGAAATCACGATTCCTGCGCCGCCGCAGTCGACGAAGGGACGCCGGCTCGAAATCAAGGACGGCGCCGAAACGAAAAAATAGCTCGATTGCGCCAAGCCTACATCTTCCTTCTCTTGGGGGGCGCGGGCTTGTACTCGATCATCACGTTGCTGACGTCGGCGACGGGACGTCCGGGCTGCGAATAGGTGGCCGTTCCGTCGGAGCGCTCGACGGTCAGCTTTTCGCCCAGGATGCTGACCTGGTCCTCGGCCTCCGGGATCGTGACGGTGACCGACTCGCTGCCGGTCGGTGCCACGGCTTTCACGGAGCCGCCCGCGCCGCCGCCGACGCGATCGAGCAGGTCAGCCGCCGTGCGGAATTCGCTCTGCACGACCGCCCGCTGAATCAGCGTGTTGTCCTGCGTCAAAACGCCGACGCTCGCGGTGTACCGCGCGAACGCCTTTTTCGCGCGGACCTGCTCCTCGGAGTACGTCTGGCGGTTGTGCAGGTCGAATGTCAGCGTGACGGGACCCTTGTGCGGGGGCAGCGCGATTTTGATGCCGGCAGCCGGATCGGTGCCCGTCATCACGTCGCAGAACCGCAGATGGGTCTTGACGCCCACGCCCAGCTCGTTCGGGCAGACCATGTCGGGCGCTTCTTTCCGCGTCATGGTGGGCGGCGGCGCCGCCGGCTTTTTCGCCAGCGGCTTCCGGGTTTGCGCTGTCGCGGATCCGGCGAAGGCCGCGACCAGCGCGATCGCGAGAGCGTGTCGCACGCTGCAATTGTACCGCTGCCACGCGCCCGACGATCCGATGCTTACTGCGACATCTGCGGCGGCTTCTGCTTGAGGTTGGCGTCGAAGAAGTCTGATACGCGGTGCCAGGCGTCGCGCAAGACGTGCTCGCGCGTGAAGTAATGGAACTCGCCCGGGTACGTCATGAACGACACGAGGTCGCCCTTTCCTTTCTTCATCGCCTCGTCGAGCAGCCGGACCGAGTGCAGGTACGGCACGTTGACGTCGGACGTCCCATGCAGGACGAGCAGCGGCCGCTGCAACCGGTCGATGTGTGAAATGGGTGACGCGTTCGCGTAGACGTCGGGGTGCTGCTCCGGGGTGCCGATCCGGCTGGCGGTCCAGCCGCCGTGGTACGGGTCCTCGTAATACATCGCGTAGTCGACGACTCCGGCGACGTCTACCGCCGCGCGGAACAGCGTCGGTTGATCGGTGACCGCGATCAGCGTGAAGAAGCCGCCGTAGCTCAGTCCCCACGCGCCGATCCGATCGGGATCGACGTACGCGAGCGTCTTCAGGTAATTCGCGGACATCCAGGCGTCCTTCGCGTCCTTTCCGCCGACGTCCATGTAGACGCCCTCGCGCCACGCCCGCCCGTAGCCGATGCTGCCGCGGTAATCGGGAGCGATGACGACGTAACCTTGCTGCAACAAGTACTGATGGAAGCTGTAATAGACGGCGTAGTTCCGCTGGACGTGCCAGCCGTCGTAGTTCTGGTTCACGCCGTCGCCGTGGATCCAGACGATCGCCGGATGCTTCTTCGACCGATCGAGGTTCTTCGGAACGAACAGCCACGCCGGCACCTGCTGCCCGTCGGGGCCCGCGTAGTGGATCATCTCGGGCTCGACGAAGGCCTCGTGGTCGATCGACTTTGGCATGGAGTCCGTCAGGCGGCGTGCGACGCCGTAGGTCTGGTTGGCGAGCTTCGCCTCAGGCACGTCGACGACGAAAAGATCGGCCGAGTGATGGGGATCCGTGTGCTGATAGACAACGCGTCTGCCGTCGGGAGACCACGACGGCGCGATGTCCGTGCCGCGGCCGGTCGTGACGGCTGCAACCGTCGCGCGCGACGGATCGTCGCCGATCGTGGCGACGTACAGATGTCGATCGCCGTACTTGTCCGGCTCGTTCGCGTCGAAGACGATGCGCTTGCTGTCGGGCGACCACTGCGGACGCCAGGCCTCGAAGCGGCCTTTCGTGATTTGAACGGGATCGCCACCGCTCGCGCGCATCACGTACACGTGATCCCAGCCGTCGCGGTCGCTGAGAAACGCAATCCACTTGCCGTCCGGCGAGGGCTGGGCGCCGCCGTTGGCGTCGCCCGTCATGCTCCAGAACTTGTCTTCGACGTCTTCGTGAACGACCTTCGACTCCCCGCTGTCGATGTCGACGACAGACGATGTGCGCCGCTTGAAGTCCGGCGACGTCCGGTCGGTGACGAAATGACGCGCGTCGAGCCAGCGGCGTCCGCCGAACCCGCCGCCGGTACCGAGCGGTTTCGGCGATCCGCCAGAGGCGGCGACGACGTTCAGCTGGCCGGGAACGTTCTCGGTGATCGTGTAGATGATCTTCGACCCGGAATACGTAGGCGTCTGCTCGTGACGGATGGCGCCGCCGCCGGACGTAAAGAGCAGCGACTGGCCGTCGGGCGACCACGACACGCCGCCGATCGGATTGTCGTTCGCGCGCGTCACGAGCGATTCTTTGCCGTCAGCCAGCGACCGCGTCCACAATTCTGACGCGCCGCCCGAGCCGCTCTGTCTGCCCCGGCCCTGTCTGCCGCCGCCGCCCTGCTGTCCCCGCACGAAGGCCACCCGCGCGCCATCGGGAGACGGGACGATGTTCGATTCCATTGCCGGCGTGGTCCAGACGGCGCTCGAGGCGCTGCCGTCGATCGGGGCGCGCCAGAGGTCGCCGTTCTTGGGCAGCATCAACGCGGCGCCGTCATGGCTCCAGAACGCGCCGTTCAAACTGGCGCCGGCGTCCGGCAGCTCGCGAGGCTCGGAGCCCGCCGCGGACCCGGCATCAACGACATACACCTTCGATATACCGGCTCTGTCCCAGACGAACACCACGTGCCGCCCATCAGGCGACCACATCGGCGATGAGGGGTGCCGGATGTCAATCAGCTGGTCGATGGTCAGGCTGCCCGCTGGCGGCTGCTGGGCCGCGGGGCGACCGTTCGTAAGGAAAGTGACGGCGGCTGCGGCCGCCGCGAAGACGACGACACGGCTGTGCTTGAACATGCGGTGCTCCAGTTTCGAACGGCAGCAGTATAAACCGCTCCGAGTTCATGGATTTCCATCCCAAACCCGCGCAATGTCCCATTGTGTCCCTTGAGACTGAATTGAACGCTTGTTAAATTCACAAATCCTTTTCTACCGCACTCGAGGAGGCAACGCATGAGACGGGCTTTAGTGTTGTTCGCAATCGGCGTCGCGCTGTTCGCGCGATCGGCCAGCGCACAGGTTCAAACGGGCTCCATTTTCGTGAAGGCCAGCGACCAGCAGGGCGCGCCGGTGCCGGGCGCGACGGTGACCATCACCAGTCCGGTGCTGGTCGCCGCGATGACCGGCGTCACCGACGCCAGCGGCGCTTACCGGGCGCCGTCGCTCAACGCAGGCACCTATACGGTCAAGATCGAGTTAACAGGTTTTCAGACGCTGCTTCGTGAAGGCATCGTCGTGCTCGTCGGGCAGACGACGCCGATTGAAGTTTCACTGAATCTGGGATCGGTCGCCGAGACAATCACCGTGGCCGGGCAGTCGCCGACGGTCGATACGACGAGCGCGAACGTCAGCGTCAATCTGAGCAACGAGCTGCTGCAGGGCACCCCTGGCGGACGCGATCTGTGGGGCCTGCTCGACGCGAAGGTGCCGGGCCTCAGCATGAGCCGTCCCGACGTGGCCGGCACATCCGGCGGCCTGCAGGGCGGCTTCAGCGCGCGCGGCACGACTGCGTCGCAGAACACGCTCTACCTGAACGGCGTCAACGTCGGCGACCCGGCCGCGATTGGCTTCGCCGGTTTCTATTACGACTTCGACTCGCTCGACGACGTCCAGGTGTCGACCGGCGCGCACGACATCACCGTGCCGACCGGCGGCGTGTTCCTGAACATGGTGACGAAGACGGGGGCCAACCACTGGGCGGGCACGGGCACGTTCACGTGGCTCGGACAGCAGACGCAGGCGCGCAACGACACAAATTCCGCTCTGCAGGCGTACGGCATCCGCCCCAACAGCGACACGTCCAACTTCGTCTCGGATGCCAACATCGGCGCCGGAGGACCGCTGACGAAGGACAGCCTGCGCTTCTACGGCACGTTCCGCGACTGGCGCGTGCATCAGAACGTCCCGGTGCAGAATTCGCAGACCGTCCTCGATCAGACGAACATCACCGACGGGCTCGGCAACGTCACGTGGCAGGTCGACAGCCGCAACCGCGTGACGGGTCTGTACTCCTACCAGAGATACAGCAAGCCGAACCGGCTGCTGAACAGCGCCGCCTCCACGGTCATCGATTCCACCAGCGATGAAGAAGACCGGTTCCACATCGCCCAGGGACTGTGGAACTCCGTCGTCGGCAAGAATCTGTTCATCGATGCACGCCTGGCGATCAACAAGATTCTGTTCCCGACGTACCAGAACGGCGGCAACCAGGAGTCGTCGACGGACAACGCGACCGGCATCGTCTACGGAAACTTCCCCACGAACACGATTCGCCATCGCGATCGCGATCAGGCCAACGCCACCGCGAATTACTACATCGAAAACGCGCTCGGTGCGCGGCACGAGCTCAAGTTCGGCTTCGACTACTCGCACGCGGTCACGACGAACGAGAACACGCGCGTCGACAACGTGACCACGACGTACACGAGCGCCAGCGGCGTGTTCGTCCCGCAGAACGTGACGCTGTTCGCGACGCCGCAGAACGACACGGAGGCGGTCAACACGCTCGCGCTCTTCTTGCAGGATGCCGTCAGCGTCAAGCGCCTGACGGTCACCGGCGGGCTCCGTTACGAACATCTCGAAGGCTATCTGCCCGCTCAAACGAGCCCGGCTTCTCCGTTCGCGGCCGCCGGCATCGGCACGTTCCCCGCGTTGCCGCGCAGCTTCGCCGAAATCCGCAACATCGTGCTGTGGAACAACGTGGGGCCGCGCATCGCGGCCATCGTGGATCTCTCGGGCGACGGCAAGACCGCTCTGAAGGCCTCCGCAGCCCGCTACTACTACGTGGTGTCGACGGGCGGCGCCGGCGTCAGCAACGTCAACCTGAACGCGAACTACTCGGAGCAGTACACGTGGAACGACGCAAACGGCGACCACAAGTTCGAGCTCGGCGAACAGACCGGGACGCCGGTCGCCTCGGGCACAGTGGTCAACGGCCAGATTGTGAATTCCACGACGATCGATCCGAACTTCAGCCGGCCGTACACGAACGAATACAGCTTCGGCCTGGACCATGAATTGATGGCGAACACGAAAGTGAGCGCTGTCGTCACGTACCGCCAGGAAAAGAACCTGCAGGCGTCGCTCAACCCGGACGCGCCGTACGCGACGACGCTGAGCACCGCGGTCGATCCGGGCATCGACGGTGTGGTCGGGACGGCGGACGACAGCACGTACGGCTATTTCGCGCGGCTGTCCGCGGCGAACCGGACCGTCGTCACCAACGACACGAACTATCTGCAGACGTACAAGGGCCTCGAGATCACGCTGAACAAGCGGCTGTCGGACCGCTGGCAGATGCTCGCGGGCTACACGCTGTCGAAGACGGAGGTCAACGACATCACCGTCGCCACGTCGCCGAACACGTTGATCAACGCGACGGGGAACGTCACGGACACGAACGGCCCGGACCGGCCGAATCAGTTCAAGGCCACGGGAATGTACGTGATGCCGTGGCAGGACGTGATTGTCAGCGGCAACCTGAGCATCCAGCAGGGGCTCCCGTTCACGCGCCAGATCAGCCGGGCGGTCGGGTTCGGAACGAACGCGCTCATCAACCTCGCGCCGCTCGGCAGCTCGCGGATCGATCCGCTCACGAAGATCGACCTGCGGATCGGCAAGCAGTTCAAGTTCGCGAACAGCAGGTCCATCGAAGCGTCGGTGGATTTCGATAACCTGACGAACGCCGACACGGTCTGGTCCGTGCGGAGCCGCACGGAAGCAACGACGTTCACGAATCCAGTGACGGGTCAGAAGGCGACTCTGCAGCAGTTCGACACGCCGGTCGCGATTCTGGCGCCGCGGTCGGTGGTGTTCCGCGCAGCGATGAAGTTCTAGTAGTCGTCCACGCAGGCCAGGCCTGCCGGCGTCCTCTGTTCGATGACGCCGGCAGCGCCGCTGCGCAGCTTGATCAGTTCGAGGAATTCCATCCGCGTCCGCGCGTTGTCGCGGAACACGCCCGCCATCGCGCTCGTCACCGCGAACGAATTCTGTTTCTCGACGCCGCGCATCGACATGCAGAGATGCGTCGCTTCAATCACGACGGCCACGCCCATCGGCGCGATCTTGTCGCGGATCGTGTTCGCGATCTGATTCGTCAGCCGCTCCTGCACCTGCAGGCGGCGCGCGAAGACGTCGACGAGCCGCGGAATCTTGCTGAGACCGATCACCTTCGTCGTCGGAATGTACGCGACGTGGCATTTGCCGAAGAACGGCAGCAGGTGATGCTCGCAGAGGCTGTAGAAGTCGATGTCCTTCACGATCACCATCTCGCTATAATCGACCGAGAAGAGCGCGTTGTTGAGCACCTGATCGATGTCGGCGTCGTACCCGCTGGTGAGAAATCTGTACGCCTTCTCGACGCGCTTGGGGGTGTCCACAAGTCCTTCGCGGGTGGGATCCTCGCCCAGCTCCGCCAGGAGCCTTCTAATCAGTTCCTGCATCTGGTTATTGTATATCTCGCTGGCCGGCGCGCAGACGCCGGGGAATCCCGACGCGCTCTACGCCGATCGTGTGCACCTCGAAAGCGCGCGGCAGGCCGCCTCGATCTGGGCCGACGCGCTTGCGCACAATCCGCGGTCGTATGACGCTGCGTGGAAGCTGTCGCGCGCCGATTACTGGCTGGGCGGCCACGCGCCCGAGTCGGAGCGAAGGGCCCTCCTCGACAAGGGCATCGACGCGGGACGGACGGCGGCGGCGATCGAGCCGAACCGGCCCGAAGGACATTTCTGGATGGCGGCAAACATGGGCGCGCTCGCCGAGTCTTACGGACTGCGGCAGGGCATCAAATACCGCCGGCCGATCAAGGAAGAACTCGAGGCGGTGCTGCGAATCGATCCGTCGTTCGAACACGGTTCTGCGGACCGCGCACTCGGCCGGTGGTACTACAAAGTGCCGCGCCTGTTCGGCGGCAGCCGCCAGCAGGCCGAGCAGCATCTGGAGACCTCGCTCCGCTTCGATCCCGACGGCACCGCATCGCACTTCTTTCTCGCTGAATTGTACCTGGACGAGGATCGCAAGGCCGACGCGCGCCGCGAGCTCCAGAAGGTGATCGACGCGCGCGGCTATCCGGAGTGGAAGCCGGAGGATGACGAGTTCAAAGACCGCGCCCGGACGTTGCTCGCGTCGTTACGCTGAATAGTTGTAGAAACCGCGGCCCGATTTCCGCCCAAGCCGTCCGGCGAGGACCATCCTCTTGAGCAGCGGCGGCGGCGCGTACGCCGGCTCGCGGAACTCCTCGAACATGATGTTGGCGATGTAGTACGTGGTGTCGAGGCCGACGAAGTCCAGCAGCGTGAACGGCCCCATCGGATAGCCGCACCCGAGCTTCATCCCGTTGTCGATGTCCTCGAGCGTGCCGAGCCCGTTCTCGTACGCGCGAATGGCGTCCAGCAGATAGGGCACCAGCAGCCGGTTGACGATGAAGCCCGGGCGGTCGGGCGCCGTGATCGGTTCCTTGCCGAGCGACGTCGCGAAGTCGAAAACGGTGCGATAGGTCTCGTCGCTCGTCGTCAGCGCGCGGATGACTTCGACGAGCTTCATCAGCGGGACCGGGTTGAAGAAATGCAGGCCACCAAAACGGTCCGGCCGCTTCGTCGTCGCGGCCAGCTCGGTGATGCAGAGCGACGACGTATTCGAGACGATGACCGCGGCAGGCTTCAGCAGCGGCTCCAGCGCCGCATACGTCCTGCGCTTGTCCTCGAGATTCTCGACGATCGCCTCGACGACGATATCGCACTCCTTCATCGCATCGAACGTCGTGCTCCCGGACAGGTTGCCCAGCGTCTTGTCGCGCGTTTCGGCCGTCACCTTGCCTCGTGCAACGCCGTCCTCGAGAAACTTTCGGATGCGCCCCATCCCTTTGTCGAGAAACACCTGGTCGACTTCGCGTACGACGGTCTTGTAGCCTGCCGCAGCAGAGACCTGGGCGATCCCGGCTCCCATCAATCCGCAACCGAGCACGCCGACGTTCTTGATCTCAGGCTTTGACATGTCTGATCCGTGCGGCGATGAAATCGCCGGTTTCCCGTGTCCCGAGTGTTCCGCCGATCTCAGCCGTGCCGTTGCCGGTGACAACGGCGTGTTTGACGGCCGCCTCGATCACCTGCGCTTCGCTGCTGAGACCCAGCGTGTCGAGCATCATCGCCGCCGACAGGATCGCCCCCATCGGATTGGCGACATTCTTCCCCGCCAGCGGCGGCGCCGACCCGTGGACCGGCTCGAACATCGACGTGCGGCCGGGATGGAGATTCCCCGACGCCGCGAGGCCCAGGCCTCCCTGGAGCGCAGCGGCGAGGTCCGTGATGATGTCGCCGAACAGGTTGTTCGTCACGATGACGTCGAACTGCGACGGATCCTGGACCATCAGCAGCGCGAGCGCGTCGATGTACATGTGCCGCGGCTCGACATCCGGGTACGCCGGCGCGAGCTCGCGGAAGACGCGCTGCCACAGCGCGTGCCCCTGCGCCATCGCGTTGCTCTTGTCCGCCATGCAGACGCGTTTGCGGCCGTTCGCCCTCGCGTATTCGAACGCGTGCTTCACGATGCGATGCACGCCCTTGAACGTATTGAGCTCTTCCTGAATCGTGATCTCGTCTTCCGTTCCCGCCTTGAACCGCCCGCCGACGCTGACGTACATCCCTTCGGTGTTCTCGCGGAAGACGACGAAGTCGATGTCCTCCGGCCGGCGATCTTTGAGCGGACACAGCCGCGCGTCGAGCAGCCTGACCGGCCGCTGATTGACGTAGAGGTCCAGCTCGAAGCGCGTGCCGAGCAGGATGTCCCGCGCGTGGCGGTTGTCGGGCACGCGCGGATCGCCGAGCGCGCCGATGAAGATCGCCGCGAAGTCGTCGCGGAGCGTCGCGTAGCCGTTCGGCGGCAGCGTGACGCCGGTCTGCAGGTAGTAGTCGGCGCCGTATGGAAGCATCTCGAGGTCGAACGTCTGCCCGAACACTTCGCCGGCCGCTCGGACGACCTTGACAGTTTCGGCCGTGACTTCCTTGCCGATGCCGTCGCCGGGAATGACGGCTATGCGGATGTTTCGCATGTCTCGATGGCAAGCGCCATGCCCATGCCGCCGCTGACGCACAGGGTTGCGAGTCCGCGCCTGACGCCGCGGCGCTCGAGCTCGTGCAGGAGGGTCACGACCATCCGCGCGCCGGTGCAGCCGATGGGGTGACCCAGGGCGATGGCGCCACCGTTGACGTTCAGGCGGTCGCCGGATATAGGCAGGTCCTTCAGGCACGCGAGTACCTGGGGCGCAAACGCCTCGTTCAGCTCCACGAGATCGAAGTCCTCGACGCGCACGCCAGTTCGCTGTTCGAGCGTGCGGACGGCCGGCACCGGGCCGATGCCCATGATGCGCGGATCGACTCCCGCGCTCGCCCATCCGAGAATCTTCGCCCGCGGCGCGAGGCCTCTCGCTTTCACCGCTGCAGCCGACGCGATGACGAGCGCAGCGCCGCCGTCTGTGATCCCGGACGACGAGCCGGCGGTGATCACACCGTCGCCGAAAACGGGAGGCAGCTTCCGCAGCGACTCGATCGTCGTCTCGCCGCGCGGATGTTCGTCGCGGGTAATCGTGGTCTGGGCGCCCTTGACCGCGATGGTCACCGGGGCGATCTCACGGTTGAAGTACCCCGCATCCATCGCCGCCTTCGCCTTTTTCTGGCTCTCGAGGGCGAAGCAGTCCGACATGTCGCGCGTGATGGCGTAATCGCGGGCAAGCACTTCCGCCGTCTCGCCCATGATCATCTGCGACAGCGGGCACTGAAATCCGTCCCTGTACATCGCATCGACGAGCGTGAAGTTGCCCGTGCGGTGCCCCCACCGCGCGTCGATCGAGTCGATCAAGTACGGCATCCGGCTCATCGACTCGATGCCGCCCGCCAGCACGATGGCCGACTCGCCGAGCAGAATGGACTGGGCGCCCGACACGATCGCCTGCATGCCGGACGCGCACGCCTTGTTGATCGTCTGGGCGGGCGAAGCATCGGGAATGCCGGCGCGGCGTCCGACCTGGCGACCCGGGTTCGGACCGGATCCGGCCTGGCGCCCGTGGCCGATCAGCACTTCGTCGATGTCCGCCGGCTGCAGGCCGGCACGTTCGACGGCCGCGCGCGCTGCGACCGCGCCGAGCTCGGTCGGATGGAGATCCCGGAACGCGCCGCCGTACTTCCCGATCGGTGTCCGCGCAGCGCCGACGATGTAGACGTCGGCCGCGTCCGCAGCGTGCATAACCAATTGATTCTATCGAAGTGGCGAGCCGGCGGCGTCCTGCGCCTTTGACGAGACGCGGGCGCGGCCCGGATAGCCGGCGCCTGGAAGGGTCAGCCTGAAGCAGGCGCCGGCGTCGACCGGCACGTGGTCGAGCGAGCCGCCGTGCGCATTGGCGATGCCGAACGAGAGCGACAGGCCGAGGCCGCCGCTGCTGGATTTACTCGACACGAACGGTTCGAAAATGCGGGCGCACAGCTCCGCAGGCACGCCCGGTCCATCGTCAACGATGTCGAGGCAGGCATTCCCCCCGGATGCGAACGTGCGGATCGACAGCACGCCCCGGCCGCGCCCGCTCATCGCCTGCTGCGCGTTGATGATCAGATTGGCAATGAGCTGCTGGATTTCCTCGCGGCTGACGAGCACCAGCTGCAGGTCGGGCGCGTACTGTTCGCGAACGGTGATGCCCGCGACCTCCAGCTCGTACGCGCGGACGGTAACCACCGACCGGACGATGTCGTTGAGATCCATGAGCAGCCGCTCGTCCGGCGCGCGACGCACGAAGGCGAGCAGGTTCCGGACGATGCGGACCGCGCGTCCCGCTTCACGGCGGGCGCGCTCGAGATCGACGCGCATTTCGGGATCGGCCGGCTCGTTCAGCAGCAGTTCGAGCGAGCCGATGACCGACTGGAGCGGGTTGTTCAGCTCGTGCGCCACCCCTGAAATCAGCTGTCCGATGGCCGACAGGCGCTCGCTTCGCACGAGCTGGTCGCGCAGTTTCAGGTCGTCGGTCAGGTCGCGGATGACGCCAACGATGGTGGTCAGACGCCCCGACGCGTCCGGGATGGGTGCCGCGGTCCACGCCGCAGTGAACGTGCTGCCGTCTTTGCGTTTCATCACGGTCGTGGCGCGCACGACCTGACGGCTGCGGATCGCCTCGCGCAACCGGGGCAGCTCCGAAAGCGATTCTTCCGCGACCATCTGGACCGGCTGGACCGTTTCGAGCTCCTCTCGGGAGTAACCGACGGTGCGAACGAACGCATCGTTCGCGAACTCGACCTGGTTGCCGCGAACGATGATCACCAGCTCGCCCGCCTGCTCGACCGCGGTCGCCAGGAGCCGGATGCGGTTGTTCGCCCGATCGAATTCGAACTGCTCGACGCGCAGTCGAACCAGGACCAGCGCGACGGCGAAGACGAGAGTGATCGACGCCGCGATCTCGCGCAAGCGGTCGATCGGTTCGCCGATCGACATCGCGTAGCGCAGGCCGAAGCCGACGATCGGCACGACAAGGATGGCCGCGAACAGGAGCGCCGGCGACGGTCGCCTCGTCTGCCAGACCGCGATCGATCGTGATTCGACCGGCGAAACGGGAGCGGTCGCCGCCGCCCACGCCGCGAAAAAGAACGGGAGCATCCACCCGATGTCGGTCACCGAGCCGGTCTGGTAGTCGCCGCGCACCGTCAGCATCGACAGCACGACGAGGACCAGAAACGCCAGGATCATCCCGGCGGCGAGGCGTCGGTACACGGCCGACCAGTCACGCGAATCGGCGCTGACGGCTGCGGCAACGAGCCCGACGGCCGCCACGAGGCGGACGATCGGACCCACGATCGCAAGCGCGCGCAGCCCCGTGCCGGCGTGAGACGCGTCCATGCCGGGCGCGACGATCAGCGCCCAGTACAGAAAGCCGGTGAGAAACCCCAGGACGGCAATGTCGATGGCCGCCGTCAATGCCGTGTCGCTGCGGACGCCGCGATGCGGCCAGGCCACCAGCGCAAGGAACGGCAGCGCCGATCCCGACAACTGCAGGATGATGTGCCACTTGAACCACGGGAGCGGGACGGAGCGCAGGAGCTCGTCGGCCCCCCAACCGATTTGGCCGATCAGCCATAGCGCCGGCCAGGCGGCAATGGCTCCCCAGAAGACCGCTTGACGTCCGCGCCATGCCTTGCGGCGAGACGCAATGACGGTCAACGGAGCAAGAGGCGGGATGAGCAGCGCAACGTTCCCGACGATCACGCGCGCGTGCGCGTGGTCACCGAGGGCGAACACGATCGCTGCGTAAACGGCCGCGTACGCGAGGCCCGCGATCGCCCAGATCATCGCCCGACTGCGATCGCCGCGCTCATTCGCGGCGCACATTATGTGCTGATTTGAACACGCGCCGAAACCTTCCCACCCGCTGGATCGTCCATTACAGTGTGACCTGCATTTCCCTTCCCGCGTCAAATCCCGTCGAGGCAGCGGTTTACGAACGGGGCCCGGTTGCAACCTTTTGGAGTCAGCCCAACGGCCCGTATAACGGTATCGGCAGACTTGTGCAAAAACGGGCGGAAATCGGGCTTAGCCGCCGTGGCACGGATCGTGAACTGCCGAACAGTGTCCGAGGAGACGGACGATGACACACGAAACGCCCGGCACCACAATCGGCAGCCAGGAAATCGCAAAGCCTCTCGCGCAGAGAGTGGTGATCGTCAACGGGAGCGCGGGTGTGCTGGAACTGGTCGAGCACGTGCTCGACGCCGGTCACTACGACGTCGTGTTCGTGGAGTCGAGCGAGCACGCGTACTCGCAAATCAAACGCGTCCTTCCGAACCTCGTGATCCTGTGCGTGCGCGTCGACGATACCGAGGCGCTGCAGGTGCTGTCGATGCTGAAGCTCGATCAGGAAACGCGCGCAATCCCGGTGTTGACCTTCACCACCGAGTTCGAAGGTTCCCAGGTCGAGGAAGAACTCCCCGACGCGTCATCCACTGAGATGTTCGCGGCGAAGCCGGCCGTCTGGATGAACTGACGCATTCCAGCTTCGGCGCGGTCCCGCGAGGCAGCTGTACTATAATCGCGGGCGGATGGCCAAAAAGCCGAAGAAGGGGAAAGCCGCGCCTTCCCCGCCGCCCGCTCCGGCTGAGCCCTCTCCCCCGGGCGACATCGAGATCATCGAGACGACGGCCGTGCCGGATCCGCAGAACGGGTTTCAGCGGGCCCAGCGGATTCCCATCCTCGGTGAGGCGCACGGCGAAGTCACGGTCTTCCAACCGGTCATCATCAAGGAGATCAGCCGGACGGGCGCCAACGTGCAAACGGCGTTTCCCCTTCACCTCAACTCGCTGCACGACTTCAGGCTGATGTTGGGCGACCGGTCCGTGATCATCAAAGGACGCGTCGTCCACTGCAGCATTGCGGACGTGGAACAGGAAGGCGTGCTCTACCGATCCGGGATCGAATTCGTCGAGCCGTCCGAGCGCGTCGACGCCGCAATCAGCGGGTTCATCGCGAACCTCGTCGAGCAGCGCAGCAAGGGCGGTTAGATTACTGCTGGCTGCCGACCGTCCGAATGGGCGTACTCGCCCTCGGCGGAGACACGAACGCGGTCGTGAAGCTCTCGTGCCCGCCCGCGTCGACGGCGGCCACCCCGAACACATAGTCGTCGATCTGCATGTTGGGCAGCACGGCGTTCGTGACGTTTCCGACCAGCAGATCGTGCTGCCAGTCGGGGCCCCACGCTTCGCGCCAGAAAATACGGTACGCGACGGCGCCCGGCGACGGATTCCATTTCAGGTTCGCGTCGTAGCCCGACGGCGCGCGGGTAATCATCGGCTGTCCGCGCTCGGTCGTCACGACCGGCGGCGGCGGGGCGAGCGCCAGCGTCGCGGCGGACGCGGCATTGACGCGCGCGTTCTCCGCGAGGTACGTCAGCGAAATCCCTTCGAACGTGTCGCGCACGTCGTGCTGCCGCGTGAAGTTTTCGCGCGATTCGCGGAAGCCGACCGCGGTGAATCCCAGCTGGTTGTACGCGGAATGGTCGCCGCCGCGGCCGAAGCGATCGGGCCGCGCCATCGGGCGGACGGTGTGCGACGGCACGTACCGGGCGCCCCAGCGCTCGATGAAGCGCGCGAGTTCCCGCGACGGCGAGTCCTCGGGGCCTTCGGCGTACACGCGAATCGTCGCGCCGTCGATGATGCCGTTGCCGCCCCTGTCGTTGCCGACGATGTCGTTGTTGAGCACGGCCTCGATGGGAATCTTCTCGGCGGCCGCCTTCTGAGCGTGGAGTCGCGCGCCGACGAGCCCCTGCTCCTCCCCCGCGTGGCACATGAACACCAGTGTGGCGTCGAAATCGATGCCGCTCTGGCTGAACACGCGCGCCAGCTCGATCGTCAGCGCCGTCCCGCTGCCGTCGTCGTTGACGCCGGGCGCCAGGTTGTCGAGCGGCGCGCTGGGATCGGCGGGCCGCGGCGCGGGCGCGTCGGGGTCCCGCGGCGCGCCGCCGGCGTTGCTTGCGCTCTGACCGCCGGCGCGGGCGACCGTGTCGTAGTGCCCGCTGATGTAGACGCGGCGCGAGCTCTTCCCCGGCAGGATCGCCATCACATTGCGCAGATCGACCTCGCGCGTGATACGCCCTTGCGGCGCGACGCGATAGGCATCGAAGCTGACCTGCAGCTTCGGGCTGTAGCTCCGCATCTCCTGAAGGATCCACTCGCGCGCGGCGCCCACGCCGCGCGTCTGCGAGTTCGTCGACGAGAGCGTGCTGCGCGTTTCGAAGCTTTCGAGCTTCTTCAGGATCACGCCGAGCCGCTCCTCGGATATCGACGCGACGAGTTTCACAATCCGCGGGTCGAGGTCCCCGTCCTCAGCACGTGCGGGCCGCGCCGACGAGAGGACGGCGAGCGCGGAGATAAGAATGACGACGTTCTTCATGGCGGGAGTGTAGGTGGCGGAGCGAAGAAGCGTCAAGAACGACGGGCTTGCAGCGGCGTGCCGGCGGACTCGAGCGACCGTCAGGCGGACTCGAAGGACAGAAGCCGCAGCAAACGACGGCGTACGGCCGCTTTTCAGCGGGGTACAGCTGTCAAACGGCGGTGTCGGTGGAACTCTCTGGACAGAACAAGCCCGCCTGAGCGAGCGTCAGTGCCGAAAACGTGCCTGCGGCGGACCTTGCTTCTGGGTGGCTTTGCCGATGGCGTCGAACACTTCCGCCGGGACCGTGAACGACAGCGCCACGGTCTTGCCGGTGCCGCCGAGATCCAGCGACTGCATCATCGTCTGGATGTCGGGCCGCGAACCGGCGTTCATCTTCGCGAGCGCCAGGAAACCGCGGACGACGTCGCGAAGGTTGTTCGCGGCCTCTTCGTCGCGCGTTTCGGCCCGGAGCGAGCCGCGGATGCCGCCGTCGATGTGGGCGCCGATGGAAAACCAGGTGATCGCCGGGATCTTCGACGCCACGTCCTGGGGGAGATGCGCCTGCGCGGTCAACGCGTCGAACCGTCCGACGGCCCAGACGTTGTTCCCGGAATCCAGCGCCTTCACGAGACCCATGAGCTCGTCGTTCTCGGTCGCGCTCTGGACGGTCGGATGGTCGCCGCTCTTATGCAGATCGACGGCGTTCTTGATCAGCGTCGTGCTGCCGATCGCCGCGAGCCCGTGCTCGAGGAAGGCCAGTGACAGGCTCGTCGATTCGGCATTCGGCATCGTCGCCACGATCAGGCGGCTGCCGTTGTAATCCTGTGGTTCCGCACCGTGCTGGCGCATCAGCGATTCGATCCGGACTTCGTCGAAATGCCCGCGCGCGAGGACCATCCCGCTGCCGTTCATCCCGCCTCTGCGGCCGTCCGCCCGGTCGGTACCAGGGAGGGCGCACGCGACGATGCGGTCGATATCGGTCTCGAGATTGATGCCGGTGGCGTTCTGGAGCTCCTGCTGGCCGTTTTCCTGAAGCGGCAGGGAGTTGTGGAGCTTCTTGCGAACCTCCGAGGCCAT
>DASQHH010000606.1:0-2868 GCA_035632195.1 Vicinamibacterales bacterium | reverse complement strand
CTCGCGCGCGATCGCAACGAGCACAGCCAGGCCGCGGCAGTCGTCGCCGATCCCGGGGCCGTGCAGGATGGCCCCTTCCTGCTTCACCTTGACGTCGGTGCCTTCAGGAAACACGGTGTCGAGATGGGCCGCGATAACCAGATGAGGCCGCGCTGCGGCGCCCGCGTACGAGCCGAGCACGTTGCCCGCCTTGTCGACGTGGACGTTGTCAAGGCCGATCTCTTGGAAGACGCGCTGCAGCTCTTTGCCGCGCTCGTGCTCCTTGAACTCGGGCGCCGGAATCTCGCAGAAGCGAATCTGATCGCGGATGGTGCGCGGCTCCTCCGTTTTCACGGCGGCCAGCGCCGCCTTCACGGGCGGACCGTCCATCAGCCGCTTCAGCGAATCCGCCTGCTGCGCACGCACGGCAATCGCGCCGGCAACCAGAGCCACGATCGTGATGAGTGATCGACGCACGACACCTCCTGCAACCGATGATCTTACGTCAGCCTCGCCGCAGCGGCGGCGTCGACCCACACCTGCGCGTCGGGATGCAGCTGAAGAAACGAAGCCGGCAGCCGCGGCGTGACCGGACCCTGAACCATCCGCTGGACGCAGCGCGCCTTCGACGCGCCCGTCGCCAGCAGTACGATGCGCCGGGCGCCGAGAATGGTCGCCATGCCCATCGACAGCGCCTCGCGTGGGACATCGCGGATCCGTCCGCTGAATAGCGCTGCGTTGGCCCGGCGTGTCGACGGGCGCAGGCGCGTGCGATGCGTCGGCGCCACGAGCGCCCGCCCCGGCTCGTTGAAGCCGATGTGGCCGTTGCTGCCGAGGCCCAGAATCTGCAGGTCGATTCCGCCGGCGCGCGCGATGGCGCGCTCGTACCGGGCGCACTCGCGCACGGCGTCGCGCGCCAGCCCGTTCAGGAAGTGGACGCGCAGCGGCGCGATGTCGATGCGATCGAACAGATGCCGCCGCATGAAGGCATGATAGCCGCGCGGGTCGCGCGATCCGATGCCCACGAACTCGTCCAGATTGAACGTCGTCGCGCGCGCGAAGCTGGAGCGGCCCGCGCCGCACATCGCGGCGAGCTCGCGGTAGAGGGGGATCGGTGTCCGACCCGTCGGCAGACCGAGCACCAGCCGTGGATTCGCGCGGAGCTCCCGCGCGATTTCCGACGCCAGCGCCCGCGCGGCGCCCTGGGCAGTGGCGAAGACTCGGAGGCGCATCAGGCCGTTTTGTAGTGGGGAATTTGCGCCTGCCCGTGAGCTTCAGCGAGCGCCAGCCAGACCGCGCCCACGGCCGGCTCCTCGTCGAGCAGCCGCGCCTGGCAGCGCGGAGCGATCTCGACGAGCCGCCGCGGCAGCTCTTGTGCCAGCCACGGCACCGCACGGAAGACGCCGCCGGCGAGGTGAAAGGTGAACGCGTCGCCGCGCATCTCGAGCCGCGTGGCAACCGATCGCGCCGACAGCGCCAGCTCCTCCGCGGCTCGATCGAGAATCCCGGCCGCCGCTGCGTCACCTTGACCCGCCACGCGTTCGACCAGCGGCCCCAGCGCTGCGACATTCACGCGCGGAAGCTCGCGGTCGTAGACGATTTTCGGCAGGTGCGACACGTCCGCGATCTCGAAGTGCGCCAGGACCTCGGCGGTCAGGGCCGTCGACGGTCCGCGGCCGTCCGACGCGCGCATGACGGCGGACAGCGCCTCCCGGCCAATCCAGTATCCGCTCCCCTCGTCGCCGATCATGTGACCCCAGCCGCCGGCCCTCGCGGCGTCCCCCGCGCTGTTGCGGCCGTAGACGATCGAGCCGGTGCCCGCGATGACGACGATGGCGGGATCGTCGCGCGCGCCGGCGACGAGCGCGATCAGCGCGTCGTTGACGACGAGCACGCGCGATTGGTGGCCGATGCGGCGCATGATCGCGGAAACCGTCCGCGCTTCGTCCTGCCGATCGACGCCCGCAATGCCGAGACAAATTGCCGACGGCACGATTCCGCGACCGCCGATCGCCGACTCCATCACGGAGTGCAGGACCTTCTCGACCGCGAGCTCGCCGGCGACGTACAGGTTCGCGCCGGGTCCGCGCGCTTCGGCGAGGATTTCTCCGCGCTCGTTCGCGAGCAGACAGACGGTCTTCGTGCCGCCCGCGTCAATTCCCAATACGTGCATCCGGGTTCGGATTGTATGGTACTCTGCGCGCGCGAATGGGCTTCTCCGCCATCGACTACGTCGTCCTGGCGGTCTATCTGGCAGGCATCACGATCTTCGGCAGCCGCTTCCGCACTTCGCAGCGCACCGTTCACGACTACTTTCTCGGCAACCGGCGCACGCACTGGCTCGTCATCAGCCTGTCGATCGTCGCGACCGAGACCAGCACGCTGACGCTGATCGGCGTACCCGCCCTCGCCTATACGGTCTACAAGCGGCCCGAGGAAGGCGGCAGCTTCACCTACCTGCAGGTCGTGGCCGGCTACATCGTTGCGCGCTTCGTCATCAGCTGGCTGTTCATTCCCGCCTACTTTCAGGGCGAGATGCAGACGGCGTATCAGCTGCTGAATCGCCGTTTCGGATCCGCGGCGAAGCACTTCGCTGCGTCGCTGTTTCTCGTGATGCGCGCGCTCGCCGAAGGGGTGCGCGTCTTTGCGGCGTCGCTCGTTCTTGCCGCCGTCCTCTCGTCGTCGGTGCCGTGGCTGCCGCACCTGTGGCTCTGGTCGATCGTCATCGTCGGCATGCTGACGCTGGTGTACACGTTCGAAGGCGGGATCGCCGCCGTTATCTGGACGGACTTGATTCAGCTGGTCATCTACGTCGGCGGATCGCTGCTGGCGGCTTACATGCTGCTGCACCTCACGCCGGGCGGATGGGCAGCGATTCTCGACGATGCG
>DASQHH010000605.1:0-2636 GCA_035632195.1 Vicinamibacterales bacterium | reverse complement strand
GCACCGGCTGGACAGCGCGCGAGATTCTTCGAACGCTCGAAACCGGCAACAACGGCGTGCCGATGCCGTCGTATTCGGGTGTGATGTCGAAGCAGGACGAGTACGACCTGGTCGCGTACGTCCTGTCGCTGTCCAAGCACGGGAGCGGAGACCAGAAACGGCAGCTTGCAAAGAGCATGGTAGGCGTTGGCGCGCCGAAACGCGTCATCCAGCTTCGCGAGCACGCGTGGAAGTACGAGCCGTCGGAAATCCATATCAAGGCAGGCGAGGTCGTGAAGATCGAATTCTCCGCGACCGACAACGGTCTCGGTGCAGGCCACGGGTTTGCGCTCGACGGACTCGATCAAGCCGTGTTCATGAACGGGGCGGTGGTGGGCTCGCCCCTCTCGGTCACGTTCAAGGTCGACAGCCCCGGCCGCTACAACTTCTATTGCGCGACGCAGTGCAGTACGACCGAGCTGCATCCCAAGATGCACGGCGTGCTCGTCGTCGAATAACGGAGATTCATATGAAACGCCATCCTCTGATTCTGATCGCCGCGACGGTTGTCACGACGCTCGCGGCCGTTCACACGATGGGCTGCGGCGCCGCGCGATCCGCGCGCTCGCTGGCGGCCGAGAAGGTCTACGTCGCCCCGGGCGAGCTCGACAAGTACTACGGATTCCTCTCCGGCGGTCAGAGCGGATCGGTCTTCGTGGTCGGCATTCCGTCGGGCCGGCTGATTCGTGAGATTCCCGTCTTCGAACCGCGCGCGGCCTACGGCTACGCGATGAACGACGCGGATCCCCGGCGCCAGGAACTGGTGGACACCGGCGGCACGTGGGGCGACACCCATCATCCGATCCTCTCCGAGAGCGACGGCGTGCCGAACGGCAAATACCTCTGGATCAACGATCTCGCCAACGGCCGGCTGGCGCGAATCCGTCTGGACTACTTCGAGGCCGATCGCATCGTGAAGATCCCGAATCTCCAGGGCGCGCACGGCATCGCCGTCGTCTCGCCGAACACGAAGTACATCGTCGTCAACGGCGAGTTCGAGCAGCCGACTGACGGTCTCGTGACCAATCCGGCGCCGTACACCTCGGTCGTCGCCTTCGTCGATCCCGAACTGATGGAAGTCAAGTTCGAGGTGCGCGTCAACGGCAACATCGACATCGCCGACACGTCGAAAGACGGGCGCTACTCGTTCTCGACGATCTACAACCTCGAGCAGGGCAAGGACATGGCCGGGATGATCCAGTACGACCGCGATGCGGTCGCCGCGATCGACATTCCCGCCGCCGAGAAGGCTCTGGCGGAAGGCAAGGGCCAGGTGCGCAACGACGTCCCCATCCTCGATCCCGACCAGAATTCCGGCGTCCTCACGTTGATTCCGGTGCCGAAGAATCCGCACGGCATCAACGTCACCCCGGACGGACGGTACGCGATCGCGAGCGGCAAACTATCGCCGACGGTGACGATCATCGACGCGCATACGTTGAAGATCGTCGCTGAACCCGAGGTGGGCCTGGGTCCGCTGCACACCACCTTCGACGATCGCGGCAACGCGTTCACATCGCTGTTTCTCGACAGCCAGGTCGTGAAATGGAACATCGACAAGGCCGTCAAGGGCGCGTCGGACTACATCGTCGATCGCATCAACGTCCATTACAACATCGGACACCTGCAGGCCGTCGGGGGCGACCACATGCACCCGTACGGCGACTACCTGCTGGCGTTGAACAAGCTGTCGAAGGATCAGTACGTGCCGGTCGGTCCGGATCTCCCGGAGAACCAGGAGATCATCGACATCTCGGGCGAGAAGATGAAGATGCTGGCGTCGTTCCCGACGCCGCCCGAGCCGCACGACGCGACGTTCATGGCGGTGTCGGTGCTGAAGCCGCTCGTCCATCAGACGTACACGCCAGCTTCTGACGCGGTGCAGGCGGGCAAAGAGCGCGTCGTCCGCACGGGACCCAATGCGGTCACGGTGGACATGACACTGATCCGCAGCGCTTACACGCCGGACAGCTTCGAGGTGCGCGAAGGCGATCAGGTCACGCTGAAGGTGACGAACGTCGAGACGATCCGCGACATGATCCACGGCTTCGCGCTGCCCGATCACAATCTGAACATCGCGCTCGCTCCCGGTTACACCAAGACGATCACGTTCGACGCCGGCAGGCCGGGCGTCTACTGGTATTACTGCACGAACTTCTGCAGCGCTCTGCATCTCGAAATGCGCGGACGCATGGTCGTGCAGCCGAAGAACTCGACCGTGACGCTGACCGACTGGCACGCGGCGGAAAACGTCAAGGGCCAGGTAGTGCCGGGCGTGCCGTCGACGGGAGCGGAAAAGTGAAGACGTATCTGATCGCGGCGGCTCTGACCGCTTCGTCGCTCGCGGTACCGCTGTGGGGATTCTCGATGTCGGCGCCGCAGTATCCCGGCGAGACACTGCATCTGCAGGTCGTCCGCACCGGGATTGCCGGCGACGTGCACGAAGTCGAGACGCTGCAGCAGTACATCGGCGTCCGTTTTCCCACGTCGCTGCCCGAACTGCAGCTCGCGGTCCGTGCGATCGCCGCGCTCGCCGGACTGCTGCTCCTCGCGGCGTTCGTGGGCGCGGGCGCGCCCGGCCGCGCGTTCCGCGGGGT
>DASQHH010000604.1:0-36085 GCA_035632195.1 Vicinamibacterales bacterium | reverse complement strand
CGACGCCACCAAGAAGGAAATCGAGGACGCGGCGAAGGCGGCGCACGCCCACGAATTCATCTCGAAGCTGCCGAAGGGCTACGAGACGGAGATCGCCGAAGCCGGCGCCAGCCTGTCGGGCGGCGAGCGGCAGCGGCTCAGCATCGCGCGGGCGATTCTGAAGAACGCTCCGATCCTGATCCTCGACGAGCCGACGTCGTCGCTGGACGCGATCTCCGAAGAGATCGTGTTCAGCGCCATCAGGCGCCTGCGCGCGGGACGCACGACCATCGTCATTGCTCACCGGTTGTCGACGGTCCGCGACGCCGACCGCATCCTCGTCCTCGACAACGGCCGCATCGAAGCGCAGGGGCGGCACGACGAGCTGCTGAAGACGAGCGACCTTTACCGGCGGATGTGCGCCCGGCTTTCCGTGGGCAAATCGCTCGATGACCCGGAGACCGTCGACGAACTGATTCAGGAGGCGCGGCGCTGAGGATTCTGTTTGCCGGCATCATCGCGAGGTACCCGTTCGGCGGCGTGACGTGGTGCTCGCTGATGTACCTGCTCGGCCTGCGCGCGCTCGGCCACGAGGTCTTCTACATCGAGGACACCGGCGAATGCGTGTACGACCCCATTCAGAACACGCGCGCGCTCGATCCGTCGTACGGCACGTCGTACATCAACGCGGCGCTCGAGCCGTACGGCCTCGGCGACCGGTGGTCGTTCGTCAACTACGACGGGTCGTATCACGGCCGCACGGCCGAACACGTCCGCGCGTACGCCGCCGAGGCGGATCTGTTCCTGAACCTGTCCGGCGGGTCGTGGTTCTGGCGCGACGAGTACGCGCGCATCCCGCACAAGGCTTTCATCGACTCGGACCCGGCGTTCACGCAGCTCGCCATCGCGAAGGCCGAGCCCTGGTACGTCGCGTTCTTCCGGCGGTTCGATCGCCTGTTCACGTTCGGATCGAACATCGGAACGCCGGCGTCACCCGTGCCGGTCGGCGACTTCACGTGGCACAAGACGTGGCAGCCGATCACGCTCGACGACTGGCGCACGTCCGCGCCGCCGCGCGATCGCTTCACCAGCGTCATGACGTGGCAGATCGAGAGCTTCACGGACGTCGGCGGCAACAAGGACCAGGAGTTCGTGCGCTTCATCGAGCTGCCGTCGAAGACGCCGCAGAAGTTCGAGCTGGCCATCAACGGCCCGCAGAAGCTGCTCCAGGAGTACGGCTGGGACACGGTGCCGGCGATGGGTGTGTCGAGGACGCCGGACCAGTACCGCGACTTCGTCCAGGCGTCCAAGGCGGAGTTCGGCGTCGCGAAGCACACCTACGTCGCGAACCGCTCCGGCTGGTTCAGCGACCGCACCGAGTGCTACCTCGCCGCGGGCCGCCCCGCCGTTGTGCAGGATACGGGTTGGACCGCGCACCTGCCGTCCGGCGACGGGCTCCTCGCGTTCTCGACCGCCGACGAAGCGCTCGACGGCATCGAATCCGTCAATCGCGACTATGCCCGGCACTCGAAGTGCGCGGCCGAGATCGCGCGCGATCACTTCGACGCGAACGTCATCCTCCCGCGGCTGCTGGAGGTGGCGTGCGCATAGCGCACATCGCGCCGGTGGCCACGACGATACCGCCGCCGAAATCGGGCTCGGTCGAGACGATGACGTCGCTGCTCACCGAAGGCCTCGTCGCGCGAGGCGTCGACGTCACGCTCTTCGCGACGGGCGACTCCACCACGAGAGCGAAGCTGCACGCCATCTACCCGCACGGCTACTGGCACGACGAGAACATGTGGCCGTGGGAACTGTACGAAATGCTCAACCTCGCGGCCGCCGTCGAGCGCGCGAGGGACTTCGATCTCATCCACTACGAGGCCGCGTACTACCCGATGTCGCTCGCGTTTGCGCGCCTGTCGCCGACACCGATCGTCCAGACGCTTCACAATTCGCCGAGCCAGGCAGAATTCCGTCTCTGGTCGCGCTACCCCGAGGCCCCCTTCGTCGCGATCTCGAACGAACAGGCACAACTGCTCGACGGCCTGAACATCGTCGCAACCGTCCTGCACGGCATCGACACCGACAACTTCCTGTTCAACGAAAAGCCTGACGACTATCTCCTTTTCCTCGGCCGGTTCACCGAAGGCAAGGGGGTCCTGCAGGCGATCGAGATCGCCAAGCGCGTCGGGATGAAGCTGATTCTGGCGGCCGCCGCGGACGATTACTACCGAGAAAAAGTCGCGCCGCACGTCGACGGCCGGCACATCATTTACTACGGGGAAGCGAGCTTCGAGGAGAAAGTAAAGCTGTACGGCGGCGCGCGCGCGCTGATCTACCCCATTCAGTCGCGCGAGCCGTTCGGCCTCGTGCTCGCCGAAGCGATGGCGTGTGGCACGCCGGTGGCCGCCCTCGACAAAGGCGCCGTGCGTGAAGTCGTCGACGCCGGCGTGACAGGCGTGATCTACGGGGATCTCGAGCAGATGGTCAACGAGCTGCCGCGCGTGTTCAACCTCGATCGGCGCCGCGTGCGCGAGCGCGCCGTCGCCCGTTTCGGCGCCGCGCGGATGGTGGACGAATACATCGCCGTCTATCGACGGATCGTGGAGGCGAATCGTGTCCGACAGCGGGGCTGAACGTCCGCCCGACGCCGCAGCGGCGGCACCGCGGACGGTGCTGGCCGTCTTCGCCCATCCCGACGACGAATCGCTCGCGTGCGGCGGCACGCTGGCGCGCCTTGCCGACGCGGGCGTCCGCGTGGTGCTGCTCTGCGGATCGAAGGGCGAATCCGGATCGATCAGCGATCCGGCGCTCGTGCCCGACGGCGACCTCGGACGGGTCCGCGCCGACGAGCTCGGGCGAGCGGCCGCCGTCCTCGGCGTCGCCGAAGTAATCCAGGAAGATCATCCCGACGGCGATCTGCGCTGGGCGAACGTGCCGGAGTTCCACGCGGAGATCGTCGCCGCGCTGCAGCGGTACCGGCCGGACGCGGTCATCACGTTCGCCGAGGACGGTCTGTACTGGCACCTCGATCACATCGGCGTGCACGAGCGCACGTATACCGCGGTGAAGTCCCTCGGCGACGACGCTCCCCCGCTCTACTACGTCACGATGCCGAAAGGCGTCATGCGCGAAGTCGTCGACGCCGCCCACGCGAAGGGCGGAGCGCCGTCCGACTCGAGCTTCTGGGGGATCGAGCCGGACGCGTTCGGCGATTCCGCGGCGCCGCCGACGTTTTCGATCGACGTCCGCGAATGGATTCCTCGCAAGCTCGCCGCCCTGCGCTGCCACCGGACGCAGATGGGGACGAACAATCCGATCGCGTGGATCGACGACGAGGTGGCGCGCCGCTGGCTCGGCGTCGAGTACTTCCGGCGGTCGCCGCTCGCCGCCGCCGGCAACGGTGTGCTCGAGGAGTTCGGCGATCCCGTGACGGCGCCCTGATGCGCCTCTCCACGCTCGGAATCCTGCGATGCCCCTATTGCGGCGGACGCCTCGAGCTGGTCGAGTCGCTCTTTCATCGCCGCGAAGCCAGCGAGATCCAGGACGGCATCCTCGGCTGCCATTGCTGCATCTTCCCTGTCGTCGACGGGATTCCGGTGCTCCACCTCCAGCCCGCGGCGACGGTGGCGCGGGATCAGGTCCAGGCAGGCCGTCCCGATCTTGCGCGGCGCACGATGTTCGGTCTCGAGTCGGAAGCTGACGCCGCGGCCTTCGACGCCGTAGCCGCGTCGCCTCACGCGACGTACCGGGAAACCGTCGACGCGCTCGGACCGAACTTCGAGGGCGGCTACTTCTTGTACCGCTTCTCGGACCCCACGTTCATCGTCGCCGAAGCGGTCGTCCGCGCCGTCGCCGGCACCGTGCTGGCGAGGGGCGACCGCGCGATCGACATCTGCGGCGGCTCGGGCCACCTCACGCGCACGCTGCTCGACCTGTCGACCGAGCCGGTCGTGCTCGCGGACCTGTATTTCGCGAAGGTGTGGCTGGCGCGCCGGTTCACGGCCGCGGGCTGCGAACCGGTCTGCTGCGACGGCAACTCGCCGTTCCCTTTCGCGCGCGACGCGTTCGGCTACGCCATGTGCACCGACGCGTTCATGTACATCTGGACCAAGCGCCAGTTCGTCGGCGAGATGACGAGACTCGTGGACCCCGCTCGCGGCGCCGTGGTGATCGGACACACGCACAACGAGCGGACGTGGACGCCGTCGCACGGGCAGCCGCTCTCGCCGGAGGGCTACGTCGATCTCTTCGAATCGCTCCCGCCGCGCGTGTTCGCGGAGGGCGGCCTGTTCGAGGACGTCGTCGCCGGAGGCCCGCTGGACCTCTCGCGCCTGGACGGCAAGGCCACGCT
The DNA here is from genome assembly GCA_035632195.1 of Vicinamibacterales bacterium. Taxonomy (GTDB): domain Bacteria; phylum Acidobacteriota; class Vicinamibacteria; order Vicinamibacterales; family CAVVIG01; genus DASQHH01. The sequence goes on along the minus strand of DASQHH010000604.1, from coordinate 31,749 downwards.
CGACGCCGCGCCGGCGCTAACGGTGGTCGCGACGCATCATCCGGGCGTCTTCGGCCGGCATGCGCTTCCGCCGAAGCCCGTGTCCGGCGAGCTCCGCGTCAATCCGCTCTACGCCGCCGAACCCGCCGGCAGCCGCGTGCGCCTGCGGCTGCGCTTCCCATCGGACGACTACGAGCAGGAATACGGCGCGTGCAGGCGATACCTGCCCGACGACGTCACAGTCGAGCGCGCGGCCCTGGACGCGATGTCGCAGGGGACCGTACCGCCGGCGCTGGCGGACCTGGCCCGGCGGCGCGTGATCGTCGACCTACCCCGCAGATACTACTGACATTACGCTATAATACGTAACCGTTACGATGTTCGACGTAACGGACAACCCCTTCGTCTACGGCGAGGTCGTGCCGGCCGCGGCGTTCGTCGACCGAACCGTCGAGCTCGACCGGCTCGTCCGCGACCTGCACGCGGCGCAGAAGGTCTTTCTCATCTCTCCGCGCCGGTACGGCAAGTCGTCGCTCATCCGCCACGCCCTCTCCGCGCTCCGCCGCCGCGGCACGCTGACCGTGGACGTCACCGTCAGCAGCTTCAGCTCGTACGTTGCGTTTCTCGAGGGCTACGCGCGGGCGCTGATGACCGCCGAGACGGCGTGGGAACGCGCACGCTCGTGGCTCCGCGAAGCCATCCGATCGGCCCGGGCCGAGATTCGCTACGCGCCCGACCCGGCGCTCCGGACGCCCGGCAGCGGCACGGTGTCGGTGTCGTTCCCGGGCGTCCGCAGCGACCGCGACGTCGCGCGGCTCGCCGAAGAGGTCTTCGCGCTGCCGGGACGCCTCGCCGAGACGCGCAGCCGGCGCATCGTCATTGCGCTCGACGAATTCCAGGCCATCGGCGGCTTCAACGGCGGGTCGGTCGAACACGCGCTACGCGCGGCGGTACAGCATCAGCGCAGCGTCGGCTACGTCTTCGCGGGCTCCGAGCCCAGCCTCATGGAGCGGATGCTCGGCGCCCGGCGGCCGTTCTACAAGGCGGGGCCGGTGATGCGCCTCGACAAGATTCCCGCGGACGAATTCGCCGCGTTCATCGACCGGCGGTTCCGCCGTTCCGGCATGCGGCCCGAGGAGGGGCTGGGCGCGGCGATCGTCGAGCTGGCGGGGAATCTGCCGTACGACGTGCAGCGCCTCGCCCACGAAACCTGGGACGAAGTGCGCGCGCAGCGCGGGCGCCGGCGGGCGACGCTCGACGATCTGCATCGCGCCCTCAAGCGTCTTCTGATCGAGCAGCAGGCGATCTTCGAGGCGCTGTGGGAGCGTCTCACGCTCGCGCAGCGCGCGGTGCTTCGCGCCGTCGTCGTCGAGGACGGCCGCGAAATGCTGTCGGCGGACGTCCGCGCGCGATTCCGGCTCGGCGGACCATCGACGGTGCAGGCGGCGCTCGGCGCGCTCGTGCGCGACGATATGGTGGTGCGCGACGGCAGTCGATACGCGGTCGTCGATTCGCTGTTCCGCGAGTGGGTGGCGCGGCAGACGTTCTGACGCCGCTGAGCCGGCGCGGCTCGGGTCGCGCTTGCGGAATAATTCACAAGCAGCCGGTGTTGATCCCAGCATGCGAACAGTGATCGCCGGTGGAACCGGATTTCTGGGCCGCCCGCTCGCGGCGTCGCTCGCCGCACACGGCCATCACGTGACCCTATTGTCTCGATCAGCCGACTCGCACGGCGCGCCGGCGAGCGGCCAGCCGTTGCAGGTGGCATGGCTGCCGGACGGAAGCGCCGGCGCATGGGCCTCGGTGGTTGACGGCGCGGATGCCGTCGTCAATCTGGCGGGCGAGTCCATCGCCGGACGCCGATGGACGGCGGCACAGAAGGCGAAGATTCTGGACAGCCGCGTGAACGCCACGCGAAGCCTCGTCGCGGCGATCGCGAATGCGCGAACGCCGCCGCGCGTCTTCGTCAGCGGCTCTGCGGTCGGCTACTACGGACCGCTCGGCGACGAGATCGTCGACGAGACGGCGCGGCCGGGCGGCGATTTCCTCGCGAACGTCTGCGCCGCGTGGGAGGCCGAAGCGGCTCGCGCGGCCGATCGGTGCCGCGTCGTATGCATCCGGACGGGCCTTGTGCTCGAGCGGGACGGCGGGGCGCTGCCGCAGATGCTGCCGCCGTTCTGGTTCGGCGCGGGCGGCCCGGTCGGCTCGGGACGGCAGTACTGGCCCTGGATTCACCGTGCGGACTGGATCGCGATGGTCGAGTGGGCGATCGCAACGACGGCGGTCAACGGCCCAATCGACGTCACGGCGCCGACGCCGGAAACCAACCGCTCCTTCGCGCAGGCGCTCGGCCGTGCCCTCCATCGCCCTGCGTTTCTGCCGGCGCCCGCGTTTGCGCTTCGGCTGCTGCTTGGCGAAATGGCGGACGCGCTCCTGCTTTCAGGGCAGCGCGCCGTGCCGGCACAGGCGCAGCGCCTCGGATTCACCTTCTCGTATTCACGGCTCGACGACGCCTTGAGCGCGATCTTCAGTACGCGGCGAGCGTCCTGAGCGCGGCGACGATCTTCGCGGTATTGGGAAGGTTGGCCTGTTCGAGTCCCTGCGCGAACGGAGCGTGCGTGTCCGGGTATGTGACGCGCAGCACGGGCGCGTCGAGCGCGGTGAAGCGTTCCTCCATGATCACGGCGGACAGCTCGGCGCCAATCCCCAGCGTCTTTACGTCCTCGTGCACGATCACGGCGCGGCTCGTCTTGTCGATCGATCGGAAAATCGCGTCCTTGTCGAACGGCAGCAGCGTCCGCAGATCGATCACCTCGACCTCGACGCCCTCCTTCGCCATGGCGTCAGCCGCTTCGAGCGACGGCGTGACCATCGCGCCGTAGGTCAGCAGCGTTGCGTGCCGTCCTTCGCGCCGCGTCGCCGCGACGCCAATCGGCACGATCTCGTCGCCGTCCGGGACGGGTCCCTTTGCGCGCCGATACAGATACTTGTGTTCGAAGTAGATCACGGGATTGTCGTCGCGGATCGCGGCTTTCAGCAGGCCCTTGGCGTCGTACGCATCCGACGGCGCCACGACCTTGAGGCCCGGCCGATGCACGAACCACGCTTCGGGATTCTGCGAGTGGTACAGTCCGCCGCTGACGTTGCCGCCGCTCGGCGCCCGGACGACGATTGGACACGCGGCCCGGCCGCCGTAGCGATAGCGCAGCGTCGCCGCCTGGTTGACGATCTGGTCGAAGCCGCACGAAATGAAGTCGGCGAACTGCATTTCGGCCACGGGCCGGTACCCGCGCAGCGCGGCGCCGATGCTGATGCCGACGATCGCCGACTCGGAAATGGGCGTGTCGACGACGCGGGCTTCGCCGAACTCCTCGAAGAGTCCCTGCGTGACGCCGAATGCGCCGCCATAGACGCCCACGTCCTCGCCGAGGACGAACACCTTGCCGTCGCGGCGCATCTCTTCGGCGAGCGCCTGCCGGATCGCCTCGAGATAGGTGACCGCTTCAGGCATAGAGATCCGTCACCGCCTCGCCCGGATTCGGGTCCGGCGCGTTCATCGCGAACTCCACGGCTTCGTCGATCGTGCGCTCCACCTGCGTGTCGATGGCCTTGATGCGCTCGTCGTCCAGGATGTGCTGCGTTTGCAGGTAGGTGGTGAATGTAGGAATCGGGTCGCGGCTCTTCCACATCGCGAGCTCTTCGTCCGTGCGATAGAACGCCTTGTCGTGTTCGGAGTGGCCGTGCCAGCGGTACGTCTTGCACTCGATCAGCGTCGGGCCGTCGCCGGCACGCGCGCGCGCGAGCGCGCCCTGCGTCGCCTGATAGACCGCCAGCACGTCGTTCCCGTTGATCGCGACGCCGTCGAAGCCGTAGCCGTGTGCGCGATCGGCGACGTCGTCGATGGCCATGCTCTTTTCGATCGGCACCGAGTACGCGTACTGGTTGTTCTCGCAGATGAAGACGACCGGCAGCTGCTGCACGCCCGCGAAATTCAGCGCCTCGTGAAAGTCGCCGACGTTGCTGGCTCCCTCGCCGAAGTACGCGATGACGACGTTGTCGCTCTTCTCCATCTTGAACGTCAGCGCGAGACCGGCCGCGACAGGCAGATTGGCGCCGAGCATGCTGGTGTTCCCGAAGATGCCGAGCTCGGGCACGCCGCTGTGCAACGCCGAGTCCCTTCCCTTTGACAGGCCGGTCGTTTTCGCGAACATCTGCGACATCATCGTCCGCGCCTCGACACCCTTCATCAGGAAGGATCCGAGGTCGCGGTGCAGCGGGCAGATGTAGTCCTCCTTGCGAAGGCCGTAGCAGGTGCCGACGATGATCGCTTCCTGGCCGATGCCGGTGTAGACGCCGCTGCGGACCTTCCCCTGCTTGACGAGGACGCTGAGCCGCAGGTCAAAGGCGCGAATCAGCTTCAGCCACTGGAACATTTCGAGCAGCTGCTCGTGGCTCAGCTTGAACTTGGTGCGTTTGATCGGCGGCATGTCAGTTTCCCGTCCGGGGTCCCGGGGTCAGCACCTGCTCGACGACGTCCACTGCTTCGGGCCAGAGGCCGGTGCCGCGCTCCTCGCGCATGATCGCCAGGACTCTTTCGCGCGGCAGCTTGCCTCGGTACGGCCGCTCCGCGGACAGGGCGTCGAGCTGGTCGGCGCACGCCAGAATCCGCGCCTGCGTCGAAAGCATGTCGCCGGCCAGGTTGCGAAAGTAGCCCCGACCGTCCATCCGCTCGTGGTGCGCGCTCGCGTCGAACGCCAGCTCGCCGAATACCGGCACGCGCTGGAGGATCTGGTGCGTGTAATAGGGATGCAGCTTGACGATTTCCCATTCCTTCGGCGTCAGCCTGCCTGGCTTGTCGAGAATCCGGTTCGGCACGCTCAGCTTGCCGATGTCGTGCAGCAGCGCCGCCCGCCGGAGCCGGGTCGTGTCGGCATCCTTGAGACCGAGCCGGCGACCGATGCCGACCGCGAACTCCGCGACTCGATCTGAATGGTGATACGTGTACGGCGACTTCGCGTCGATGACCCACGAGAACGCCGCCGCGATGTCGTTCAACCGCCCCTCGTCCGCGATGATCTCCCGTCCTTCCGGTTCTGACTTCGCGACGGTTTCGTCGAGTCCCGGTCCGCGGCATTCCTCCCAGAGCCTGGGATGGCTCGACGTGCCGACGAAGGCGTCGACCACCTCGGGATCGAACCAGCTGCCGCGCCGCTGCTTCGCGACGATCACCGCGCGCGCCGCGCCCTCCTCGCTCGCGAAAATCTCCACGACCTGCGCGAGGCCGACGATGCGGGCCAGAATCGAGATCTGCTGGTGTTTCAGGCCGTCGGGATAGCCGCCGCCGTCCCAATGCTCGTCCATCGATCGGATCGCCTGCGACGTCTCTTTCGAAAAGCCGAGCGTCCGAGCGATCTCCGCGCCGCGCTCGCAGCGGACCTCGAAGAGCCCGCGCCGGCTGGCCGGCCCTTTGGCCGCGAGCACGGCGAAACGGCGGACGCGTTCGAACAGCTTGCCCTGCGGCTCGGCATAGTCGAGGACGTAGGCGAGCTGTTCGCGCAGCTTGCGCCAGTCGCGGAGCCACGCACCCCGCTTCGCGGACTGATCGTTGCCCCCGAACAGCTGAAAGACGCGTGCGGAATTGCTCGAGCAGCCGGCGTCCTTCAGCAGGAGCGCGTAAAAGAGGTTCGAGAGATCGCCCGGTGGCAGGCCGAGCGCGCGGCCGATCCGCATGCCGATGAGACAACTGCGCGAGGCGTGACCCTGTGGATGGCCTTCGGTCAGGTCCAGGGCGTATGAGAGTCCCGACAGGATCGCCGACAGCCGGCAGGTGGCGACGGTTTGAACGGACACCAGCCTGCGATTGTACTCAAACGAACGTCAGGGATGACTTTCTGAAATCGCCTCCGAGGAGAGCAACCGAGTCGGTACCGAGCCAGTTGTCGGCAACGCGGGCGTAGACGGAGCGGAAGTCCGTCTCGAACGTGACGTCGCCGGCGTTGTTCTCGAGCGTGGGATTCTTCGGATCGGTATTGAGATTCGGCGCCGTGCCGTACAGGCCGCCGTTGACGCGGCCGCCCATCACGAGCATCACCGACGCCGCACCGTGGTCCGTTCCATGGCTGCCGTTCTCGGTGATGCGCCTGCCGAATTCCGAGAAACTCATGACCAAGGTGTCGCCGAGGAGACCCTGGCTGCCGAGATCGTTGTAAAAGGCCAGCAGCGCATCGTTGAGCGTCGCCATCAGCTGATAGTACGCGCCGTTGGTGCTGTTAACGTTCTGCGTCGAGTGGTTGTCGAACCCGCCGGTCGTTACGTAGAAGATCTTCGTACCGATATTCTTCGCCATCGCGCCCGCGACCGCCTTCAACGCCTGGCCGAGCCCGGTGTTCGGGTACGTCGCGCTCGCCTGATAGGTGTTGACGAGCGCAACGCGGTCGAGCGTCGCCATTGCGGCGGAAGAGCTGCCGTAGACGAACGCCAGCTGCGGCTGGTTGACGGGAACGTGCGACGAGATGGCGACGGCGGCGCTGCGCTCGGCGGCGGCCTCCACACCGGTGTTGGGGCTCGCAAAGCCGTATCCGCTCGTGCTCGCTATGGCCGGCACCGAAGTGTGGGCCGACTGCAGCACATGCGGAAGCGTCGACGTGGTGTTCCAGCCGACGAGCGGATCCACCGGCGACGGCAGCGAGTCGAGATAGCGCCCGACCCAGCCGAGCGCCGTCGAATTGTTCGGATTCGCGGCCGACCAGATATCGCTGCCGAGGAAATGCGACCGGCTCTGATTCGCGTAACCGGTCCGCTGGACGAACGCGAGGCGGCCGGCATCGAAGATCTGGCGCAGCCCGGTGAGCCGCGGGTGCAGGCCGAGCGCCACCCTCGATGAATCGGTTCCAACCTGCAGCGCGTTGGCCGCCGGTACGGCGAGCGTCGGCCGGCGGCTGTAATAGAACGGATCGGTGTACGGAAACAGCATGCTGAGCGAGTCGTTGCCACCGCTCAAATACAGGACGACGAGGTTGCGCGTGGACGCGCCCTGCGCGCGCGCGAGGTCTGACAGGAACTCCGGGGCCGCGAACGTCATCGTGAACGCCGCGACGCCGCCCTTTACGAACTCACGGCGGGTTACCTTCATACGAGCTGGTACTCCGGCAGCCCGGCGATCAGGTGAACAACGCCCGGTGCTTTCGCTTGCAGCTGCGTGTCGCTGCCGGTCCACGCACCGTTGGCGTGCAGGTACGTCGTCAGCGCCGCAACGACGCTGCCGTCGAGAGGAGCGGTCCTCAGTTGATTGAGGAAGTACGACAAGAGCGACTCGGGCGACGCGCGGTACGGCTTGGCCGCCGACGCCAGGTTGAACTTCTGGTTGGTCGCCAGCTGAGACGCGAGATTCATCCGCGACAGCATCGCGCCGGTGGTGAACCAGGTCTGCCCCGCCGGCCAGCCGGCGACGTTCGGCGGTTCGTAGAGCGTCTGACCCATGTTCGCCATAGGCGTCAGCGCGTCGTTCACGGAGAACCCGCGCCACCCGATGTCCTTAATCGCCCGAATGGTGAATTCGGCCGGCCACGAATATCTCTGGAACGCCGCATCCATGAACTGCGGAGACAGCAGCACCGCACGCACGACCTGTTTCATGTCGTACTGGCTCTGTTGGAAGACGGCAGCGATACTGCCGACGAAATCCGGATCGACGTCGCCGAATTCGTTCACAAAGAACCGGTACAGCTTCGTCGCCAGGTACCGGCCGGTGTTCGGGTTGGCGGCGAGCGCGTTGAGCAGATCGATGCCGTCCTGCATCCCGGCCGACGCAGCGCGCGCCGGAATCGTAGGGTTGCCGTCGGCGTAGATCGGAAAACTGAACGTCTTCGCCGTCGTCTCGTGGTTCGCAGGGATGTAGGCGAACTCATAATGCTGTGAGCCGTCTGCGGCAGAGCCGGGCCGCTGCAGATTCCATCCGGAGAACACTCGCGCACCTGCGTAGACGTCGGGCTCCGTGTAGTTCCCGACGCCCATCGTGAAGAGCTCCATCACTTCGCGCGCGAAGTTCTCCTGCGGCTGTGCCTTGGTGTTCGTCCGCCCGTCGAGCCACACGAGCATCGCCGTGTCTTTGGCGATGTTCAACAGGATGTCCCTGAAGTTGCCGAGCGCGTTGTCCCGCAGCATCTCGAGCTGTCCGCGCACGCCGCCGGGGTCTTCGGACGCCTTCGCCGCGAGGTACCGCGCACCCTCGGAGGTGCCCAGCGCGCCGGCAATCTTTGTGTACCCGGTCGCGAAGTGGTTGTGCCAGAAGAGCGTCATCTTCTCCTGCAGCGGGCGATCCGTGTGGACCATCCGGAACAGCCATCGCTGGCGGGAGTTGTTGATAACCGACTGCGGTGAGAATGCGCCGGTCACCGTCACGTTCACATAGCCGGGCTTGCCGATGTTCGAGTCGACGAGGTCCGGTACTGCTTCGTAATCGAGCAGGGCCTCGACGGCGTCCGTGTACGACAGTTGACTGTAGGTATCGAGTTCGTCGGGGCGCGCGCCGAAACCCGCGCGCCGCAGGAGGTGCTCGGTCTGCGCATCGGAGCGCACCGGCTGAGAGCCGCCAGTGTCGCTGCGACGTGTCGTGCCGGCGATCTGACGCCCCATGTTCAACGCCTGGGCCTCGTGTCTCACGACCATCCTACCCGTCATCAGACAGGCGCCCTGCCATAAAAGTTACACACGAAAATGGTCGGTCCACCTCGATGGCGACAATCCAGCAGGACGTTGCAAAAAACTAGTAAATTCCTCGATTTCCTGGCCATTGAGCGATGATAAGTGGCGGCGGGTATATCGTTTGGCACAGTTGCGTCGCTGGCGCGCCTGTGGGATAGTGATGCGTCCCCGCGTAACTACCGGTTATTCATGGTGTTCTTGACGCCGAACCTGCGCACCTGGGTAAAAGCCAGCAGCCTTGTCTCCATTTGTCTGCTGTGGGCTTCGTCCGCCAGTGCTGCGCCCGGACCGCGAGGCTCGGCAAGACCCGTCTGCGACGCGCAGGCGGCTCCGGTGCGGCGGCTTCCACGGCATCCGCGATCGTTCGGTGGACCGGTACGGCCAGTCTCCCAGTTGCTGTCGCTCGGTGAGCTGACGGCGCACGTGTCGCGAGCACCCCGCAACCTCGTCGACGAAAACCAGGCGATTCAAAACGACGCGCCGGCGGCGCGCGTGGACGCGGGCGATCGGCCCGTTCCCGCGCTGCGGGTCGTGGGGCGACTTGCGCTGTCAATCGATCCCCGTCCGCGCACGCACGCGTGTTCTCCGAAATCACCTCGTGGACCTCCCGTCTCCGCCTGACAGCGTGCTCTGGTGTCAGTGTCGGTTCTGTCATTGAGGTGACTCTATGCGGGTGGTTCTCGCAGATCTGAAGTCCGATCGCGGGTTTGTCAGCAAGGATACCGTCGTCGGCGGGTACGGCTCGCGCCTCGAGCCGTTCAGCAAGGTCACGTTCTGGATCCAGTACGTCAAGAAACAGTTCCACGACGTTCCGAGCGTCCACATGGCTTATTGCGCGGCGCTGCTCGCGCGCGCCGGCCACGACGTCATCTGGACCCGCGGCGATCTGCCGGCAGCCGAGCGGCCCGGGGACGTCGCCCTCGTTCTGTCGTCGCTCGTTGACTACAAGGCCGAATGCGCGTGGGCGGATCAGATGCGCGCGCGCGGCATGAAGGTCGGCTTCATCGGCATCACCGCGTCGAAGATGCCCGAGCTGTTCCAGGACCACTGCGACTTCATCCTCAACGGCGAACCAGAAGCCGGCGTCATGCGGATCGCGCAGGGCGAGGTTCCGAGCGGCATCAGCATCAGCGAAGAGATCGCCGATCTGGATTCCCTGCCGTTCCCGCGCTGGGATCTGGTGACCGACGATCGCGAGCGCAAGGTCGGTATCAAATGGTCGTCGCGCCCCGTCGGGGGCGGCTACCCGCTGCTCGCGAGCCGCGGCTGCCCGGAGTTCTGCACCTATTGTCCGCACCGCATTCTCGCCGGCTATCGCGCCCGGTCGATCGCGAACATCGTCGACGAGATCGAACGGCTGTGCGATTCGGTCAAGCGGCCGTACGTCATCTTCCGCGACCCGCTGTTCAGCGAACAGCGCGACCGCTGCCTGGAGCTGTGCGACGAGATCCAGGCGCGCAACCTCACGATCCGGTTCGAGGCGGAGACCCGGCTCGATCGCCTCGACGTCGAATTGCTGGACCGCCTGTACGCAGCGGGATTCCGCGCGATGAGCTTCGGTGTGGAGTCGCTCGACGCGAAGACGCTCAAGAAGTCCGGACGCCGGCCGATTCCGCAGACGCACCAGCGCCAGATCATCGACCACTGCCGCAAGAAGGGGATCGTCACGGCCGCGTTCTACGTCCTGGGATTCCTGCAGGACGACTGGAACTCGATCGCGGCGACGATCGACTACGCGACGGATCTGGGATCGACGTTCGCGCAGTTCAAGATCCTGACGCCATACCCGGGCACGCCGATGTTCAAGCAGATCGAGCCGCTGCTCACGGAGCACGACTGGGAGAAGTACGACGGCTACACGCCGACGTTCAAGCACCCGAATCTGAGCGAGGTTGAGCTCCGGTACCTGCTCGGCGCCGCGTACAAGCGCTTCTACATGCGGCCGTCGTATCTCGCGAACTTCCTGAAGATTCAGAACGGCGCGGTGCGCGACTGGGTAACGCGCATGGATCACCGCGTCAACGATCGCCACGCGCGGGAAGAAATCGCCGACATGTCGCGGCCCGTCGCCTGTTGAGTCGCGACGACATCGACAGCATCCTGTGCCGAGCGGGCTGCTAGAGTGGTACGCAGCGTGCTCGCTCGAGCTTAGTGCTCTACTACCTCTCGATTTACATCGCCGCCATCCTCGAGGGCGAGATCTATTACAGCAAAGTGTGCGCGGACGCGGTAGCCGGCCGCGCCTTCTGGCCGGCGGTCCTGACGGCGGGCGCGCTCGGAGGCTCGACGGGCGATCAGATCTGGTTCTATCTCCTGCGCGGGCGTCTTCACTGGCTCGACAAGTATCCGCGGCTTGCGGCCTATCGCAACCGCGTCGCCAGGCACGTGCACGAGAACGAAACGGGACTCATCCTCGTCAGCCGGTTCCTGCCGGGACTCCGGACGGCGATTCCGATCGCGTGCGCCGCCGCCAGCGTCAAACCGCTGAAGTTCACGGCGCTGAATCTCGTCAGCGCGTTCGCGTGGGCGAGCGCCATCATGGCGTTCGTCACATTCGGCTCGACGACGCTGAGCGCGTTCGGGCTCAACCACTGGTGGGGGCCATTCATTCCCGCGGCGCTCGTGATCCTCTTCTTCAGGTGGATGAGCCGATCATCACAGCCGAGCCGGAAGGGGCATACGCCTTGAACTCCGGAGCGTATGCCCAGAGTAATTTTCGCCGTGTCGATCGCGCTATGCCTCGCGGTATCAGCGCGTTCGGAGGCTTTTGAAGAAGTTGCGCGGACGACCGTGACGGCTTACTGCCAGGCAGGAATTACACGGTCGGGAGTCTATACGCACATCGGTATTGTCGCGGCTGATCCGCGGTGGCTGCCGGTGGGATCGATCGTGCGGATTGTCGACCGAACCCGCCTGCTCAGCGGCTCCTACACGGTGATGGATACCGGCTCCGCCATCAAAGGCCATCATCTCGACGTCTTCGTGCCGAGCTGCGCGCGCGCCCGGCGCATCGGCCGGCGCCTCGTCCGGGTGGTCATCGTCCGGCGCGGCTGGCACGCTCGAACCGGGGTCACTGCGCAGCAATAGCGGCGCGGCCTCCCCGCAGCACGAACTTCTGAATCTTTCCCGTGGCGGTCTTCGGCAGCTCGGTCACGAATGTCACCGTGTGCGGGCATTTGAAATGCGCGAGCCGCTCGCGCGCGAACGCGCGCAGTTCGTCCGGCGTTGCCGTCGCGCCGGCCTTCAGCAGCACGAATGCGTGCGGAGCTTCGCCCCATTTTTCGTCCGGCAGACCGACGACCGCAGCCTCCTGCACGGCTGGGTGGCGCAGCAGCACGCCCTCGACTTCCACCGACGAGATGTTTTCGCCGCCGCTGATGATCACGTCTTTGATCCGGTCGCGGACCTCCACGTAGCCGTCGGGATGCATCACCGCCGCGTCGCCGCTGTGGAAGTAGCCGCCGCGGAATGCCTTCGTCGTCGCGTCCGGATCGTCGTAGTAGCCCTTCATGACGACGTTGCCGCGGACCACGATTTCCCCGATCGACCGGCCATCCGCCGGCACGTCGTTCATCTGCTCGTCGACGACGCGGATCTGCCCGGACGTGATCAGCTCCACTCCCTGCTTTGCCTTCACGACGGCGCGGTCGACGGACGACATCGCGGCGTGCTCCGGACGCGATTCGCAGACAGTAATGAAGGGCGCGGTTTCTGTCAGCCCGTACATCTGCGTTATCGTCCAACCCAGCTCGCCTTCGATGCGCTCGATGGTCGCCGCCGCGGGCGGCGCGCCGGCCGTCACCACGTGCACGCCAGCGTGCGCTCCGTCCCATCCCGCCTGGCGACGAACATCGTCGGGGGCATTCGCCAACGCAATCAGCACAGTCGGCGCTGCGCAGAGATGCGTCACACGCTCCTTCGCGATCAGTTCGAAGACCTTCGGCGGGTCCACCTTCCGCAGACAGACGTGCGCCGCGCCGGCGGCGGTGACGACCCACGTGAACGTCCAGCCATTTGCGTGGAACATCGGCAGCGTCCAGAGATACCGGTCCGCGAGGCCCATCGGGATATGCAGCAGCGTCCCAACCGCGTTCAAGTACGCGTTGCGGTGCGTGATCATCACGCCCTTCGGACGCGACGTCGTCCCGCTCGTGTAATTGATGGTGACGACGTCCTCTTCGTCGATGGCCGGGTGCAGATAGGCCGACGGCGACGCCGCGAGCAGCGCTTCGTAGTCCAGCCACCCCGTTTTCGAGCCTTCAAGGGCAACGAAGTGCCGCACGCCGGCCAACTGTCCGCGGACGCCGTCCACGGCGTCGAGATAGTCCTCGTGCGCGCACACGACGGTTGCGCCGGAATGGTTGATGATGTACGCGAAGTCGTCGGCAGTCAGCCGGTAGTTGATGGGCACGAGGATCGCGCCGGTCTGTGGCACCGAGTAGAACGATTCGAGCTGCGCGTGCGTGTTCGGTGCGATATAGGCGACTCGATCGAAGACGTTGACGCCGAGCTTCTGCAGCGCCGCCGACCAGCGGTCGCAGCGATCGAAGAACTGCAGGTATGTGAGGCGCATAGCGCCGTCGACGAGCGCTTCGCGGTCCGAATACAGCGTCCGCGTCCGGCGAGCGAATTCAAGAGGCGTGAGCGGAACGTGCATGGCGCGCCAGTATCCTACGGTTTCATCTTCCCGATCGACAGCAGGTTTGCGAGCAGCTGGTAGGCGCCATCCGTACCGGCGGGGAGTTGGCGCCACAGATTGAGTCCGACGTAAATCCAGCGGCCCTTTCCGTACTGCGCTTCCACGAGCGCTCCGCGCTTGACCCCCTTGTTGTATGGAAACGGATCCTCCAACTCGACGAGGTCGCGATAACGCGAATCCTTCTCGCCGATGAAGTACAGTCCGCGCTCCTGCACCCAGTTCTGCCACGCGCTTTCGCCGATCTCGTTCGGCGTCGTGAAGACCGGGTTGTGCGGATCGAGAATCTGAACCGGCGCGTGCTCGTCGGTGACGCGATCCTGGCTGACCTTCGCCGGATACGGACCGTACTGTGCCGCATTGAACTCGAGCTTGTTGTACTGGACGACCAGCGTTCCGCCCTTGAACACGTAGTCGAGCAGCCGGCTGTTGTTCGCGCGCAGGTCGGCGCGCCGCTCGTACGCCCGGACGCCGGTCACGATCGCGTCGAACCGTGACAGATCGCCCCACGCGAGATCGTCGCTCGTGATCAGCTCCACCTTCAACCCGAGTTGCTGGATCGCCGGCGGCACCTGATCGCCGACGCCCATCACATACCCGACGGTCATGTTCGGCGGCGTCCGGACATCGATGACCTTCACGGTCGTGTCCGACGGCATGTAGATGTGGGCGCGCGTGATGTGCGGGTATTCGATGACCTCGTAGCCACGCTCGAAGCGCGCATTCGCAGCGGTCACCACGGCCTTGACGTGAAAGGTGCCCAGCTCCGTCGACGGCGATGGCTTGACCTGGAACTTCACCGTCTGGGATTCATCCGAGCGGGTGAAGGTCACCGGCTGCGAGGGCGGCGCCGCGGTCCATCCTTCCGGAACATCGAGCGTCACTGTCGCTTCGGCTGCCGTCGGCGTGTCGTTGACCACCGTCACGCGAACTTCGCGATCGGCGGCGGGCGGCGACGCGGGAACGGCTGTGCCGCGCGACCCGGCCGCGGCCGGCGGGCGCGGCCGGGCAGCAGGGCGGGTGCCTTTCTGCGGCCGGTCAGGTACGGCTGGCGCGCTTCGAATCGACGCTGCCGGAACGATGGCGATCTCCGGCTCGCTTCTGACGGAAAACGCCGGGACGACAAGCAGCTGGGTGCGCTTCTCGCCGCTGAAGATGTTGCCTTCGTACCGGTGTTCAACCGGCATGCCGTCGATGACTTCCTCGTTTCCGCCGAGCCCCGGCCAGGTCATGGTCAGCTGCGCGTAGAACGGCGTCGGCCGGAACGGCAGTCCGAACGGCGCGCCGTCATCAAACGTGTACCTGCCCGCTTCGCCTGCGCGGTGCCAGTACGGTTCGCTGACGCGGGCATCCGGCGGCACCTGCAGCTGAACCACGCAGCGCGCGACCTGGCCCTTCTTCAGCGTCGAAAGCGGCGGTCCCGGCTTGGGCTCCGGCATGCCGGGAAACAACGCAAGGGGTCCCGTGACTTGCAGCAGCTCGCACGCAGCGCCGCCGGAGAACCCGTCGAATCGCACGCCCTTTATGCTGACGTCGGCATTGCCATGATTGGCAACGATGGCCGACACGGCAACCTTCTGGCCCGGAACGACCACGCCGTCGTCGGCGAGCGCATCGACTTCGACGTCGCCGGCCAGCAGGATGGCCTGCTGGAATTCGCGCTCCTTCTGACGCAGCCGGAATTCGATGTCGTCCTTCGCCCCGTCCTCGATCGGCAGCGACTTCAGCGTCTGCCGCAGGACCCGGACGGCGAACAGGCCGTCGAACAGCGGCTTGAGCGCGGCAGCGTCGGTCTCGGCATCGAATGCCTTCTGCGCTGCTGTCACCGAGCGCGCAATGACCGCCAAGCCGTCGATGAGGTCCTTCGGCGGACGCGCGCCGGCGAGCTTTGCCAGCCCAGCGATGCTCGTATCGAGTCCGTCGAAGAGCGAGG
Organism: Vicinamibacterales bacterium; assembly: GCA_035632195.1. Lineage (GTDB taxonomy): Bacteria > Acidobacteriota > Vicinamibacteria > Vicinamibacterales > CAVVIG01 > DASQHH01. The sequence goes on along the minus strand of DASQHH010000604.1, from coordinate 16,438 downwards.
CTTCGTCTTTCAGCGCGGTCCCGTTGTCGATCTGACCCGGCAGCGTCGACTCGACGAGCTGATACGTCCACGACATCGGCGACGGTAGCGACAACAGCTGCGCCATGCCCTGGCACTTGTGCATGCTGCGGGCTTCGGTGCCGATCTCCGCGTAGGTCTTGCCGAGCAGCGAGTCGTATCCCGCAACGCTGACGCGCGCGACGTGGCCCTGCGGCGGCGCGTCGGCGGGCAAGCCGAATCCGGTCAGGACGTAGAACTTCTTCGGCCGCCACGGTCGAACCCCGTCGCGCAGCTGGTCGGGGTACTTCGACGCGTCACCCGCGAGCTTGAACGCGTCGCGCGAGATGATCGACGAGGCCTGATGATGCTGCCCGCCGCCGGGGCCGCCTGGCGGCAGCGCGATGATCACATCCGGGCGGACCATCCGCATCAGGCGCACATAGTCGGACGTGATGTCGTCGCGGCCCCATTTCTCGAACGTTTCCTCGATGCTGAACGAGAATCCGAAGTCGACGGCTCGCGTGAAGTACTGCTCCGCGCCATCGAAGCGGTGCATCGCCTCGAGCTCTTTCGTCCTCAGGACGCCGAGCGCCTCGAAGATCTCCGGCCCGATTTCGTTCTGGCCGCCGTTGCCCCGCGTGGCCGTCGCGAGCGCCGTGCGATAGCCCAGGCCGCGATTCATCATCACCAGCAGCGCGTTGTTCTCGTCGTCTGGATGCGCGGTGGTCTGCATCAGGATGCCGGTATTCGCGAGATGACGCAGCGCGAGCCCGAGCGCCACGTGTCCGCCTTCGGCATCCACAGGCACGACGCGCATCTGTGCAATGGGCCTCGCCGCGGCCACAACGAGAAGGGATATGGAAAGCAGGACGGCGCGCTTCATCAGACGATTCTACTGGGCGGCTGCCTTCCGAAGCGCGAAGGACGGGGTTGAGCGGGAGGGGCTGGGATCGGAGCCGGGACGTAGGGGCCGCCCGCGAGCGGCCCCTACTGAACCGGCTGTCGCCGTCCTTAGAACCGGACTTTGAAGCCGAGCTGGAACTTGCGCTGCTCGTAGCCCGACGGATTCGGAAACAGGTTGGGGTCCGTCGGGATCGCAGCGACCGGGTTGCCCGCGGCGTCGACGACCGTGCCCGTCGAGATTCCGGCCATCTCGACGGTGTTGAAGACGTTCTTGAGCTCGGCAATCACCTCGCCTCTCACCGAGCCGGTGATCGGAATCCAGCGCGTGTAGCGGAGGTCGACGTTCTTCCGCGCCGGCAGGTACAGCGAGTTGCGCGCGACGAACAGCGGACGATCGCTCGTGACGCCATCTTTGTTCAGATCCGCAAGCGAGCCCGACGCGGCGATGTTGACCGGCAGGCCGCTGTTGACCTGAATCAGCACGCCAATCTCGTTGCCGCTCAGCAGCTCGCGCACGACGCGATTCGGCGAGTGATTCTGCGACACGTACACGATGTTGCCGTTGACGCTGTGCCGCATGTCGAGAGGGTTCGGTCCGATGTCGGTGTTGAGATTGCTCGGGTCGGTGCGGCCGGACTCCGATTGGACGGTCAACTGCGTCAGCAGCGGGGTGTTGTCGAGCCCTTTCGCGAGCACGTACTGCAGGTTGTACGACAGGCCGCTCGAGTACCGCTTCGAGAACATGACCGTCATGCCCTTGAACGTCGAGTCGCCGATCGACTGGACCTCGTTGATGTGATTGAAGCGGGGGTCAACGCGCGTCGACGCGTTGATTGCGGTACTGTAGATCGGACGCCCGTCGGCGAGCGTGCCTACCGTCTGGACGCCGATCAGGTTGGCGTCTGAAACGACCGGCAGGTCGCTGCCCTTCGCATACATGAAGCCGACCGATGCCGTCATGTCGCGCGCGAACCCCCGCTCGACCTGGACGTTGCTCTGCCACGTGTGTCCGACGACGAAATTCGGGTCGACGGCCCATGGCGTGATGTTGAGTGATCCGGATGCGATCGTGTTGGGGAATGCGGGCGCGCCTACCTGCGTCGGCGTGAACGTGTATGCGGCCGCGCGCGACGGCGCGCCGGACAACGCGATGGCCTGCTCGTAGCCGCCCAGAATCGGCTGGTCGTACATGACGCCGGTGCTTGCCCGGACGACGGTCGACGGATCCACCGACCAGGCCACGCCCACGCGCGGGCCGAAGTTGTTCTTGTCGGTATTGAACGTGTGCGTCTGCGCCAGCGGCGCATCGCCGAGGCCGTCGGGATACTTGTACAGGTCGTAGCGCACGCCGTACAGCAGCTTGACCGAGGGCGCGATCTGCCAGTCGTCCTGCACGAACGTGCTGAACACGTTCGTGGACATGTTGAACGACAGGTTGCCCACGATCTCCGTCATGTTCGTATAGCCGAACGGGTTCGCGCCGCTCTTCGCGGCGAGATACGCGGCCACGGTGCCGAACTGGTAGACGAACTGCGGCGCGTTGGTGCGCCCGTCGTAGATGTGCTGCCAGTCGAACCCAAACTTGTAGCTGTGCGCGGCGCGGATATACGTGAAGTTGTCAATTGCCTGCGTGATGTCCTGCTTGAAGTCGATGCCGGCGTTGCCCTGGCCGGTCCCGCCGATTGGCGGTCCGAAGCTGATGATGTTCGGAATGGTAACCGCCGGTCCGCTCGCACCCGAATCGGCGTTCGCCACCGACGTCTGGTGGCGGTGCGCGTACTGGAACCGGAACTCGTTCAGCTTGTTCGAGCCGAGCGACGACACCACCTGTCCGGCGGTCGAATCCATCGCGTCGAGAAAGTCGGTGGCGCGGTCGAGGATGGCGAGTCCACCGCCGCTGTTGTACGGCGCGTCGTTGTGGAACCGAATCCAGCGCGCGGTCAGCCGGCTGCTGTCGCCGAGCTGGAAGTCGCCCTTTCCGATCGCGAACTTCGCCGTCTGAACGTTCGGCGCAGCCGTCGGCTGCGCCTTGGCGCCGACCGCGCTCACATCGGACGGGTTCGCCGTGATCAGGCTCGTCGATGAGAGGTCGCGGCGCGTCTGCTCCCAGCCCGCGTAGAAGAACGCCTTGTTCTGCACGATCGGACCGCCGACGTCGGCCGTGCCCGTATCGACGCGCGTGTCAGGACGCTGGGCGCTCTCGCTGACGCCCTTCGCCTCGCCCGCGGCGACGACCGAGGCAATCGACGGACAGTTCGCGGCGACCGTCGAGCTCCCGCATCCGAAGAAGAACGGGAACGCGCTGAACGGCTTCCGGCGGAACAGATAGCTGCCCTCACCCCTGAACTTGTTGGTCCCCGACGGCGTCACCGCGTTGTAGACCATGCCCATGGTCTGGCCGAACTCCGGGGCAAAGCCGGTCGTGACGACCTTGACTTCCTGAATCATCACTTCCGACATCGGCAGCAGCCGCAGTCCCGCCCGATCCTTCTCCGTGTTCGTGTTGCCGTCGATCATGTAGTTGATGCGCATCGCGGCGCCGTTGGCTGAAAGCCGCGGCACGCCGAACTCCACGTTCTCGATGCCGGTGACGCCCGGCTGCACGAGCGCAAAGTTGTACGGATTGCGGGCTACGAGAGGGAGGTTGTGCACCTCGAGATCCGTCATCGTGTGGCCGATGTCGATGCGCGACGTCTCGAGCGCCGGCAAGTCCGACGAGTTGACCGTGATCGTTTCACTGACCGTGCCGACCGCGAGCGTCGCGTTGACGGTCTGCGTCTGGCCGACCAAGAGCTTGATGTCGGTCTGCTCGAATTTCTTGAAGCCCTGGAGCTCGGCGCTGACCTTGTACGTGCCGAGCGGCAGCAGCGGTGCACGATAGATCCCTTTTTCGTTCGTCACGACCGTGCGGTCCGCGCCCGTCTCGGTATTGACGACGGTGACGGTGACGCCCGGCAGGACTCCCCCGGAGGTGTCGGTAATCGTGCCTTCGATGGTGCCGTTGGCCGCTGTCGACTGCGCCAGCGTGGGTGATGCGGCCAGCGCAAGCACAACCAGCGCCGAGAAAATAGTACGCATGAAGATGCTCCTCTGATTAACTTCTTATCTTAGACGCGGGTCGACCGGTTAACGGTGAAATCCAAAGACTGCGTCGGCCGGATCCAATTCGCCGGAGTGCTGGCGTAGCAGAATGCGACTGGCAAGGTAGGCGCCCGTGAGGCTGCGGCTCGAATCGCCGAATGCGAACAGGTGATGCGGGTAGTTCCGGTGCGCTCCGATATAGGGAATGCCCTCCGTGGTCCGTGCGTACTCGGCCGCCCAGCCGTAACCGGCCTGAAGTCCTGAAATATCCGGGTACAACGTCGACAGCTCGTACATCAGCTGTCCGGTGCGCTGCACCAGCATCTTGTCAAGCTGACGGGGCGGCGGCGTCTCCCCATCGGCCCCGGACACCAGGATCCGGTCGTCGCCGGCCCACTGGATGACGTGCGCCGGCTCTGCGGAGTCGCGAAGGACGAAGCGCGACGCAATCGGCTTCCGAACTCTCGCCGGAACCGCATCGGTCATGACCAGATACGTTGTCCGGAACCAGAAATGACGCCGCAGCGCCTTGAACAACGCGGGCGTGGGCATGCCGGTCGCGACGACGATGCGCTGGGTGCGGATCGAGCCGCATGGCGTGAAGACCTGCGCGTTGCGCCGGCCGAACTTTATGCGGCTTACGGGCGTCCGTTCGCAGATCGACGCGCCACGCGACGCCGCAGCGGCCGCCAACCCGATCGTCGCACGATACGGATCGACCGTCGCGCCAGCCCTGCTCCGCAGACCGGCAGCGGCGTCCAGATGTACTTCGCTTCGAACGGCACGCGCGTTCAACAGCGGCACGGCAAGCCCCGCGGCGCTGCGCGCCTTGTGGTCCTTCTTCATCCGCAGCGTTTGTTCGGGCGTTGCCGCCACCGAAACCGTACCGCGTTCCTCGAGCGCGCACTTGATGTCGAGCCGGCGCAGCAGCGCGGCGAAATCGAGCGCTCCCCGCCGCCACGACTGAAACACGCGCCGGGCCCCGCGCAGCCCGACCGTCTGCTCGAGCTCGCCGAACGCGACGCCCGGCTCCTCGGAAATCCACCCTGACGAAAACGCCGTCGCGCCGCGGCCGATGCGATCCGCTTCGAGCAGAACGGGTTCGATCCCAGCCGCAGCAAAGGCATACGCCGTGAGACATCCGGTCAGTCCGCCGCCGATGATGACGGCGTCGGCCTGGAGCGCTCCGCGCTGCTTCGGATAGGACGGAACGCGCGAAGCGGGGAACGTATCCAGCCAGGGCGACCGGCCGTAGCGTGTCATGCGGCAGACATTTTAGTACGGCCGCTCGCGCGCAAGGAGCTTTCGCTTTCGAGCGGCGCCCCATCGATAGCCGCCCGTCCCGCCGCTTGCCGGCACCACGCGGTGGCAGGGGATAGCCAGTGCGACGGGATTCGTCGCGCAGGCGCGCGCGACGGCACGGACCGCCTTCGGACGGCCGACGGCAACGGCGATGTCACCGTACGTGCGCGTCTCCCCGTACGGAATGTCAGCGAGCGCCCGCCAGACCTGCCACTGGAACGCCGTCGCGCGGACATCGAGCGGCAGGTCGAGCCGCGGGTGACGGCCGGCAAGATGGTCGAGGATCGCCGACGTCCATTCGGCAAGGCCGCCGCGATCGCCGGTTACCTTCGCCGCGGGATACTCGGAGGTCAGGCCGCGGACGAGGTCCTCGTCAGACGCGCCCATCATGACGGCGCACACGCCGCGATCGGTCGCGGCGACGAGCAGGCGGCCGAGCGGAGACGCAACCACCGCGTATCGGATCGCCACCCCCTCACCGCCGCGGCGGTAGCTCGACGGCGTCATGCCCAGCTTCGTCGCCGCGCCTTCGTAGAAACGGCTGCTCGACCCGTAGCCGGCGTCGAACATCGCGGCCGTGACGTCGGAACCGGCCCGCAGGCGCATCCGTACGCGGCGAAAACGGCAGGCGTCCGCATACTCACGGGGCGAGACGCCGACGATGCGCTTGAAGTTCCGCTGCAGGTGATAGGGACTGCCACCCAGCCGGCGAGCGAGCGTCGCGAGGGACGGCGTTCCCTCCACGTTGGCCAGATAGACGCAGGCGCGCTGGACTTTCTCGATCCAGGGGTCGATCGCTGCCACGGAGTCAGGCCGGCAACGCAGGCACGACCGGAACCCGGCTGCGCGCGCGTCAGCGGGCGCGTCGAAAAACACGACGCGATCGGGGTGCGGCCGTCGGCTCGGACACGACGGTCGGCAGTAGACGCCCGTCGAGCGCACGCCGTAGACGAAGGTGCCGTCCGCCGCGCGGTCGCGTGCCAGCACAGCCGTCCAGCGCGCGTCGCTCAGGTGTGGTTGAACGTGTTGTTCGAGATTCATTGTCTGCATGCGTCGACTATGACCGAGGCCCGCCTTACGGCGCTATCCGCCGTTTGCGGTCAAATTGACGGAGCTGACCGTCATCGCCGCCACGGCTTCAACACGGTGTAGACCGGAATCGCCGTGATGCTTTCGCGCCACACGGCGATCAACCGGCGCTTCACGAGCCAGCCGAGCGCGCTCTGAACCGACCGCTTGGACAACCCGGTCCGCTCGGCGATGTCCTGGAGCGCGATTTGCGCCGTCGCCGCCTTGCCGTCGGCCGCGCGCGACAGAAACACGTAGACGAGGAACGCCGACGGCTGGCGATCGTGCCCGATGAGATCCGCCATCAGGGTGTCGACGACGTAATCGTCTATGACCATCGCTGTAGCAATCTTTGCCATAGTATCGCATGCACGCCTTGCGCGGCGCCGCGAACGATTGCAGCATGTGCGACATGATCAAGCAAATCAAATTCGTCAGCGTGCCGGTGACCGACCAGGATCGCGCTCTCGACTTCTACACGAAGAAGCTCGGCATGCGGGTCGTCACCGACGCGCCCTTCTCAGGCGACCAGCGCTGGATCGAGCTCGCGATTCCGCGTGCGGACACACGGGTCGTGCTGTTCACGCCGGAGGAGCATCGCAAGATGATCGGCGGCTTCATGAACATCAGCTTCATGGCAGACGACGTCGAAGCGACGGTGCGGGAGCTCAAGGCGCGCGGCGTCACATTCACGCAGGAGCCGCAGAAAGCCGACTGGGGCACGTTCGCGATGTTCCAGGATCCGGACGGCAACAAGTTCCTCGTCTCGACCGGATAGAATGCCGCCGATATGCGGATCGCGGTCGTGGGCGCGGGAGGTGTGGGCGGATACTTCGGCGGCCGTCTGCAGGCTGCCGGCGCCGACGTCGCGTTTCTCGCACGCGGTGCGCATCTCAGTGCCCTGTGCACGAACGGACTGCGGATCGAGAGCCCGAAGGGCAATCTGCACCTCGCCCGGGTGAACGCCACCGACGACGCGCGCGCGATCGGGCCGGTCGACGTCGTGCTCTTCACGGTCAAGCTGTACGACGTGGAATCCGCCCTCGCCTCGCTGCCGCCGCTGCTCGGGCCGGACACGGTCGTCATTCCTTTTCAGAACGGCGTCGAGAGCGTCGGCATTCTGGCGCGCGCAATCGGCGCGCGTCATACGGCCGGCGGCACGACGTACATCACGGCGGTCATCGCTGAACCCGGCGTGATCCGCCACACCGTGATGGACTCGCTCATCTTCGGCGAGCTCGACGGCTCGCGTTCGCCGCGCCTGCAGCGCTTTCTCTCCGCGTGTATTCCCGCGAGCTTCCGCCCGACGCTGAGCGATCACATCGACATCGACATCTGGTCGAAGTTCGTCCGGCTCTCGGTCTTCAGCGGCATGACCGCCGTCACCCGCTGCTCGATTGGACCGATCGCGGCCGATCCGGATGTGTTCGGCATGTTGAAAGCGGCGCTCCGCGAGGCGCACGCCGTCGCGCGCGCGAAGGGAGTGGACGTGCCCGATTCGATCATCGCGGACGTCGAGAAGGCGTACTCGACGATGGCGCCTGAGGCGAAGTCGTCGATGCTGCAGGACCTCGAGCGCGGCCGCCGGCTCGAACTCCCATGGCTGAGCGGCGCAATCGTTCGACTGGGCCGTGAGGTCGGCGTCGACACGCCGACGCACAGCTTTATCGCCACCGTTCTGAAACCGCACGTGGCGGGACGGCCGGCATGACGAGAGCGATGCGGGCGCTCGCTTCGCGTCCGGGCTTCACGATCACGGCAATCGCCAGACTCGCGCACCCGCCGACTCCGGCCCAACTGCGCATACGCGCCTCGACGCGGCCGATCGGCGATCGACGTATCCACAGTTGATCCGGCCGCTGCTCGAAGAGGCACGCAGCGGCGCCGACCGCGCCTACTGGGCCGTGGCCGTCGTTTTCATAGACGCCATCATCTTGCCGATGACGTCGTCGAGCGCACGATCGTTGCGGATCCACCGGAACACGGCGACGATGTCGTTCTGCCGGTCGACGTAAATGATGTTGGACCCGTTGCCGACGAAGCGGACGGAGCCCTCGGGCGCGTTCGACAGCGGCTTCGTGCCGTTGTCGCGCGGCAGGTTCAGATACCAGTTCGCGTAGCCGTACTCCTTGTTGTCGGTACCCGGCGTCCGCGCCATCTGGATCCACTTCTCCGACACGAGCTGGCGATCCTTCCATTTGCCGTTGTGCAGCATCAGGTAGCCGAAGCGCGCCATGTCGTACGAATTGATGAACAACCCGCCGCCCCAGTGGCCGCCGCCGCTCACCGACTGAATCTTCGTGCCGTCCAATTCCACCCACGAGTTCTCGTAGCCGTACCAGCGCCAGGTCGACGACGCGCCGATCGGCTCCATGATTTCTTCGCGCAGGACTTCAGGCAGCGGTCGCCGGATCACCTGCAGTGCCGCGAGCGACATGACGTTGACGCGGACGTCGTTGTACTTGAAATGCGTGCCAGGCTCCCACAGCTTGCGGTTCTTCTGCTCTTCGAGCGTGCCGTTCGGCGGTTGCGGCCGGTCCGCCCAGTCGGGACGATCCCACAGCGTGCCCTGCCAATCGCTTGTCTGACGCAGCAGGTGATCCCATTTGATCTTCCTGTTGTGCTCGGAGTCGAACAGGTCGACGTGCGGCGGCATGTAGTCGCGCACGTAATCGTTGACGTCGTGGATCAGCCCCTTCTGCCACGCCAGCCCGATGACCGTCGTCAGAAACGTCTTGGTGACGCTGTTGGTGATATCGGCGCGCGACGGCTCGCCCCACTCCGCGACGATGTAGCCGTGGCGCGTGATAAGGCCGCTCGCCGGTCCGCGATCCTTCACCGGTCCGATCAGACTGAAGAACGGCTCCTTGCCGAAACTGTTCGTCAGGAACTGGACCATGTCCTTCGGGCCCGTCGTCTCGCCGGCGATGGCGGCCTGAACGGCCTGATCGATCTGCGCCGCGTTCATCCCCACTTCGTCCGGCCGCTTGTGCTGCCAGTTGAAGCGGTCGGGAAAATACGTCGACGGCGATGACTGCGCGCTGACGGAGCCGCGCGGCCTGGTCGGCGCGACCTTCGTCTGCGCACCGAGCGTGATGGAAACGATCGAGAGCGCCGCAGCCAGGACGAGCAGCTGTTTCTTCATGCGGTGCAGTATATTGCAGGCTGTGCGTCGCGCGGTCCTGATTGCGATAGGCCTCGGCGCCGTCCTGGTCCACGCGGCGGCCGATAAACCGGCCGAACGCGTGCCGCTGGACGTCGTTCTCGACCGCGCTGCGTGGTACCTGGACTACTTCATCGACCAGTTCGTGAACGTGGTCGCCGAAGAGACGTACATCCAGGACTCGAACCAGCCGCTGCCCAGCTTCAGCCCGTTCGTCGGCCGCGGCGGCATCGCGACGGCGCCGCCGTCAGCAGCGGACATCGCGCGCGCGCGGCACCGGGATCTGCGGTCCGACTTCCTGCTCGTCAAATCGCCGGAGAGCGAGAACCTGATTCCATTCCGCGACGTGATCGAAGTCGACGGCGTGCCCGTACGCGACCGTCAAGAGCGCCTGGCGAAGCTGTTCGGCCTCCGGGGGGACGGGGCCCCCGGAGTGATCACCAAGGATGCGCTGACGCAGGCCGAAGCGATTCGCGACGAAGGCGTGCGCTACAACCTCGGTTCGATGCGCAGCACGATCGGCAACCCGGTGCTCGCGCTCGGCGTCATGCAGGCGTCCTATCAGCAGCGGTTCAAGTTCTCGCTCGGCAAAGAGGACCGCACCGTCGGCCCTGGCATCTGGTGGGTGGACTATCACGAAGTGTCCTCGCCCGCGATGATCAAAGGCGAGGCGGGCGTCGATCTGTTCGCGCACGGCCGCATTTGGATCGAGGTCGCGACCGGACGCGTGCTCAAGACCGAGCTCCACGTCGAGCAGCCCGCGGTCCGCGCCGTCGTGACGACGACGTTCCGGTTCGACGATCGGTTCACCATCGCGGTGCCTCAGGAGATGCGCGAGCAGTACACGCTCGGCACCGGCAACGCCGTCCGCACCATCGCGTCGTACGGGCGGTTCCGCCGCTTCGACGTCAAGGCGGACGAAGAGGTCCACCTGCCGACGCGGACGATCACCGACGTGCTGACGGGCATGACGTTCGTCGACGTTCCTGCGGGGCGATTCACGATGGGAAGCGCCGCGTCGGAGGCGCAGCGACAGGACGACGAGACGCTGCACGACGTCGAGATCACGCACGCGTTCTATCTCGCGCGCACCGAAACGACACAGACCGCGTGGCGGCGCATCATGGGGACGACGCCCAGCACCTTCGCGAACTGCGGGCCGCAGTGTCCCGTCGAGAACGTCACGTACTTCGACGTGGAGCAGTTTCTCGAGAAGCTGAACGAACGCGGGAATGGCAACCGCGCCGACAAAGCCGCCCGGCCTGATGGCCCGGCGCTGCATTACCGGCTGCCGACCGAGGCCGAGTGGGAGTACGCGTGCCGGGCGGGGACAACCGGTCCGTTCTCGACCGGCGAGTCACTGACGAGCGCACAGGCGAACTTCAAGGGGAAGTCGCCGTCGCCTGTCGGTACCTATCCGCTGAACCCATGGGGCTTCGCGGACATGCACGGCAACGTATGGGAATGGACGTCGGACTGGTACGCGCCGTATCCCGAGCGGACCTCGGCCAACATCGATCCGCACGGTCCCGCGTCGGGCGAGAAACGGGTCATCCGCGGCGGCAGCTGGTATTTCGATTCCGACAGCGCGCGCTGCGCGCTGCGCTACACGCACGCGCCGAAGGACAAGGGCTTCAGTCTCGGTTTTCGAGTCGCGGCGGATCCGCGCTGACCCGCTACCGTCGTCGCGCGTGAGGGGCAGCGGGAGACGACCCGCGTGCGAACGGAGGCACGGTGATCGGAGCCGGAGCGGACAGATTCGGAACGACGGACGAGATGCGGCCCGCGTGCCGGCCGTAGAAGCCGCCGTAAAAACTGCCCAACGGCACGGTCGATTCCAGCGGCAGCGCGAGCGGAAGACTCGGAGTCGTGTAGAACGGGCCGAATGGTCCTTCGGCGGTACTGCCTGCGACCACGATCACTTCAGGACCGGCAGGACGATCGGGAACGGCCACAAATTGGTGCGCCCGCAGCCACACGAGTTCCGACTCGGGAGCGTTGTGCGTCCGCTGCACTTTTCCGAGGTCGGCGTTGGTGTAGACGCGCGATTGTCCGAACGCGGGGACCGCGACCAGCAGGAAAGGAACGGCGAATCGGGCGATCATTGAAATTTCCCCGCGCCTCACACGTCTGCACGCATCTTAAGTCAATCGCGTGCCGAACGCCACGGTTACAATCCGGTCGCATGCCGCCCCGCCGCCGGATTCCTCCGCCGTCGCCCGGGCGACTCGACGCCGCCGGCATCACGGATTCGCTCGCCTTTCGCATGATGTATTCCATTGCGAAGGACGAGCATACGGCGACCGATTTCGACGTCTACCAGGCGCTGGCGTACGCCGTGCGCGACCGGCTCGTCGAGCGCTGGTTCGACACGCAGAGCGCGTATTACAAGGCTGACGCGAAGCGCGTCTACTACCTGTCACTCGAGTTCCTGATGGGCCGCGCGCTCGTCAACAACACGATCAACCTCGGCGCCAAGAACGCCTACATCGACGCCCTGCACGGGCTCGGCTGCGATCTCGAAACGATCGCCGAGCGCGAGTGGGACGCGGGGCTCGGTAACGGCGGCCTCGGACGGCTGGCCGCGTGCATCACCGATTCGGCCGCGACGCTGGGGCTGCCCTTCTATGGCTACGGCATCCGCTACGAGTACGGCATCTTTACGCAGCGGATTCGCGACGGCTTCCAGGTGGAGGCGCCGGACACCTGGCTGCGCTATGGCAACCCGTGGGAGATTGCGCGGCCGGACGCGATCCACCGCGTGCGCTTCTACGGACGAGCGGAGGGCTACCACGATGCCGAGGGGCTGTTCCGCGTCCGATGGGTCGATACCGAGGACGTGTGGGCGATGGCGTACGACACGCCGGTCTCGGGGTTCCGGAACGACACGGTGAACACGCTGAGGCTGTGGGCTGCGAAATCGAGCCGCGAGTTCGATCTCGAACGGTTCAACGCCGGCGAATACGTGCGCGCCGTCGAGGACAAGACGCGCAGCGAGAACATCTCGAAGGTGCTCTACCCGCCCGACGATCAATACGCGGGGAAGGAACTGCGGCTCAAGCAGCAGTATTTTTTCGTCTCGGCGACGCTGCAGGACGTCCTGCGGCGGTTTCTCAAGTTCGGCAAGCGGCGCTGGGACGAGCTGCCGGACAAAGTGGCGATTCACCTGAACGACACGCACCCGGTGCTCGCGATTCCCGAGCTGATGCGGCTGCTCGTCGACGAGTTTCGCGTCGACTGGGCCGTCGCGTGGGAGCTGACGCAGAAGGTCTTTGCCTACACGAATCACACCGTCCTGCCCGAGGCTCTGGAGAAATGGCCGGCGGATCTCATGCAGCGTCTGCTGCCGCGCCATTTCGAAATCGTCGAAGAGCTCGACCGCCGTTTCCGCGAGTCGGTGCGGCGCGGCGGGGGCGACGAAGGGCTCGTGCGGCGAACCGCCATCATCGACGACTACCGCAACGTGCGCATGGCGCACCTCGCGTACGTCGGCAGCCACTCGGTCAACGGAGTGGCGGCTCTTCACACGCGGCTGCTCCGCGAGCAGCTGTTCGCCGACCTCGACGCCGCGCTGCCAGGCCGCCTGTCGAACAAGACCAACGGCATCACGCCGCGCCGGTGGCTGCTGCAGTGCAACCCCGCGCTCGCGACCCTCATCACGGAAGCCATCGGCGATGCCTGGACGACCGACCTGGCCGAGCTGCGCCGCCTCGCGCCGTTCGCCGACGACGCGGGATTCCGCGGGGAGTGGATCGGGGCCAATCGAATCAACAAGCTGGTGCTCGCCGACCGCGCGAAGAAAGCGTGGCAGATCGAGCTGGATGCCGATACGCTGTTCGACTGTCAGGTCAAGCGCATCCACGAGTACAAGCGTCAGCTGCTGAACGCGCTGCGCGTGATCGCTCTGTACCACCGCATCCGGGCCGGACGCGAGGAGCCTGCGCCGCGGACCGTGCTGTTCGCGGGCAAGGCCGCGCCGGGTTACGCCATGGCCAAGTTGATCATCAAGTTGATTAACTCCATCGCCGAGCTCGTCAACGGCGACCACGCCGTCCGCGGGAAGCTCGCCGTCGCCTTCCTGCCGAACTACTCGGTGTCGCTCGCAGAGGTGATCTTTCCGGCGTGCGACCTCTCCGAACAGATTTCGACGGCCGGCACCGAGGCCTCGGGAACGGGCAATATGAAGGCGGCTCTCAACGGAGCGCTGACGATTGGGACTCTCGACGGCGCGAACATCGAGATTCGCGAGGAAGTCGGCGCGGAGAACATCTTCATCTTCGGCCACACGGCGGACGAGGTCGAAGCCATCCGCCGCGCCGGCTATCGGCCGCGCGAGTGGATCGCGACGGATCCCGAGCTCGTCCAGGCCATCGACACGATCGGGTCGGGCGCGCTCGACGGCTGCCATTCGGGCATCTTCCGCCCGATCTTCGACTCGCTGACGCAGTACGACTACCACCAGCTGTGCGCCGATTTTCGCTCCTACGTCGATTGCCAGGCGCGCGCCGCCGAGGTCTATGCGAAGCCGGCGGACTGGTGGCGGATGTCGATCCTCAACGTCGCCGGCATGGGCAAGTTCTCCAGCGACCGCACCACGAGGGAATACGCCGAAGAAATCTGGAGGGTGAAGAAGGTCGAGAGCGCCCGCGCTACGGTGCGATGAACGCGTATTGCAGCTGGTCGGTGAGCTTCCCGTCCTTGATCGCGCTCTTGCGCAGGCGACCCTCGAGCACGTAGCCCGCTTTTTCGAGCACCCGGCACGACGCTGCGTTCCACGCGAACGGCACCGCATAGATCCGCGTCAGGCCGTGCGTGCCCATCGCGTACTTCGTGACCGCCGCCACCGCCTCGCTCGCAATGCCGCGGCTCCAGAACGGCTCGCCGAGCCAGTAGCCGATTTCAGCCGATACGCGCTCGACGTCGGGATGCAGGACGAATCCTATGCCGCCGATCGCCTCGTCGCCGACGGCGATGGCGAAGAACGTCTCCGGCGCGCGCTGCTTCAGCCCCTTGATGAATTCGCGAGCGTCGTTCTTCGTGTAGGGATGCGGAAACGCGTCGCGCAGGTTCATCCAGACGTTGCGATTATTCGCGTATACGGCCAGCGAGTCGACGTCGGACGCCTGCCACGATCGAACCACGCAGCGCTTCAGCGCAATCTGCATCGGATCAGCGACTACGCAGGCGCTGGCGATCGAGTGCGACCGCAAGCTGCAGTCGGCGGTTGCGCAGGCGGGCCGCGAGGCGGGCGCGCTCCGGTTCGTCGCCGACGGCGGCGACCGAGCGCTCCAGCGACCGGATCTCCTTCAGCAGCTCGACCTCTTCAGGCGCACACTTCGCGCTCTTGAGGATCGAATAGGCCATTCGCAGCGGTTCCGGCGTGCGGAAATACTCCTCGAGATCGATGGGCTGGCCGGCGTTGGGCAGGTTGTCGAACTCGCCGCGCGCCATCGCATCCTGGATTTCTTGCTCGGCAATTCGTTCGAACGCCATCACGGCGATTTTATCGTCTTCGTGTTTTCTATTTTTCCTGTTTTCACGCGGTTTCGCGGTTTCGAGCCTACACGACGTATCGTTCGCCGGCCGTGACGCCGGCCGAGAACCGCTCGAGGGCGAACGGTGACAGGTCCACGCCCGGATCGCTGCCCGCAATCAGATCCGCGACGATGCGCCCGGCTGCGGGCGAATGCTGAAAACCGTGGCCGCTGAACCCGTTGATCAGATACAGCCCGGGGACCTGCGGAACGGCGCCGATGATCGGGTTGCCGTCCGGCGTCATCTCGTACAGCCCCGCCCACGCGTGTGAGATGGACGCCTCGCCGAGCGCCGGCAGACGCGTCATCGCGACCTCGATGACCTTGGGCGCGAAATCCCATTGCACAGTCGTGTCGAACGTCGGCGTCTCGTCGGGATCGCCCATGCCGAAGAGCACTCCGGCGCCCTCACGATGGAAATAGAACGTCGTCCCGAAATCGATGACCATGATGTGCGACGGCGGAACGCGCGCGGCGGACCGATCGACCGCGGCGATGAAGATGTGCCGGCGATACGGATCGACCGGCAGGTCGATTCCGGCATGACGGCCGATCGCGCGCGCCCAGGGCCCTGCAGCGTTGACGACGGTGCGCGTCTCGATGACCCCGCGGGAGGTTTCGACGGCATCAATCCGGCCGCCGCCCGCGACGCGGATGCCGGTGACCTCGGTCTCACGGACCACCGAGGCGCCGGCGTTCTGCGCCGCCTTCGCGAGCCCCATCGTCACGCCGTTGGGATCCGCAATGCCGTCCTTCGCGCAGAACGTCGCAGCGAGAATGCCTTCGATCGCGACGCCTGGCGCAAGCCGGTCGACGTCGGCGGGCTCGAGCCAGTCGACGGCGACTCCGAGGCCGCGCTGGAGCTCGACGTTGCGCCGGAACGTCTCGACGCTCGCCTTCGACGACAGCAGGAACAGGTAGCCGTCCTGATGGAAATCGATTGGCGACCCGACCTCGTCGCCGAAGCGTTCGAGCAGGGCAATCGACTCGATCGACAGCCTGATGTTCGCGGCGTTGGAGAACTGGTGGCGGACGCCGCCGGCGTTGCGCCCGGTCGAACCGGTGGCGAGCAACTTCTCCCGCTCGACGATGACGACGTCCGTGATGCCGCGGCGTGTCAGGTGATAAGCGACACTCGCGCCCATGCACCCGCCGCCGATGACGACAACGTCAGCGGTGCGCCGCACGCTCCACTGCTTCCATTACCCGCAGGATGTTGCCGCCCAGGATCTTCTCGACGTCGGAGTCCGAGTAGCCCCTCTTCAGCAGGGCGTCGGTGATCTTCGGGAGTCCCGCCGCGCTCTCCATCCCGATCGGCATGGTCGCGCCGTCGAAGTCGGAGCCGAGGCCGACGTGGTCGACGCCGGCCACTTTCGCGATGTGATCG
>DASQHH010000603.1:0-1829 GCA_035632195.1 Vicinamibacterales bacterium | reverse complement strand
CCGGAGAGGCCGTAGAACGATTCGTACATGGCCCGCTCAGCGAAATCCGTGCGTAAGCCCGACGAAGACTGCGAACTCCCGGAAGCTCTGCGAAACGTCCGAGCGCGAATCCTGGTAGCGGAGGCCCGCGTGAATCGACGTGAGCGTGCTGACGTTCCGAGTGAGGATGGCCTGCAACTCGTACAGGCGCGTGGTCCCGAGCGGCGCGATGTCCTGAGTCGTCCGGGCCCATGTACCGTTGGTCACGAGGCTCAGGCTGGGCGCGAGCTGGTCCGTCCAGGTGACCCCGGCGCCGGACTGCGTCGTGTTGATGAGCTGCGAGAGCAGCGGCGTTAGATCCTGTTCGGTTCCCGGGACGGGCTGCACGCGCGATCGAAACGCGTTGACGAGGATGCTGTTGCGCGCACCGACGAGCCCGATGGTTCCGCGGGCGAGCTCGGAAAGCGTCAGCTCCTGCGTCAGGAGCGCGAGCGGACTGCTCAGCGACGACGGCAGGCCCCGGTCGCGAATGAACTGCTCGACGAGGCTCTGGCGCTGAGCGGGATCGGGAACGCGCGGGGCGAACAGCGCGTTGAGCAGTGCCGAGACGTCCTGCCCTGCCTGGAGCGTGCCGAGCTGCTGCGGATAGCTCGTGACGTCGCGCGACGCGTCGAGCGACCACACGAGGTGCCGAGTGTGGTCGTCGAGCTTCACGTGATAGGAGGTGCCGAAGAAGCGATGCTCGCCGTTCGCGGTGAGCGACATCCGGCTGTTCGGATGCCAATCGATCGTGACACCGTACGTGGTGCCGCTCTGGCGGGTGAGAAAGAACCTGTCGTCCTCGTAGCCCCCGATGATTCCCGCCTGGAACGTCGGGTCGAAGCGGTAGAGCCCCGTCGCCCGCGCGATTTCCGACCTTTCGTCCTGACTCTGGCCGGCGAAGGAAATGTTGTTGCGGTCGTATTCGAGCCGCCAGCCGCCAGGTCGCGCCTCTCGCGCGACATGCCCGCTGACCTCGTTCATATAGCTGCGCGTGTCGAGGCCGTTGACGGCGGACCCGTTGGCGTTCGACCACGTGCTCTTCTGGCGCAGTTCGTAATCGATGCCGTCGCCGACCTTCGCCTTCAGATAGGGGCTTACCGTGTAGCGCTGCGACGTATAGCGGTTCTGCGTTGCGCTAGAGATGTCCTGCGGACGCGCGCCGAACGGAGACAGGTACTGCTGGGATACGTCGACGGTGCCGTCGATGTACAGAAGACGATCGATCGCTTCGAGAGTTCCCGCAATGTTCGCCTGCGGCAGGACGCGGTCGTTGCTGCTCGTGCGCGCGTACGCCAGCGCCGACAGGCTTACCGTGCCATCGACCTTGCTATGTGCGCTCGTCTCGGCGAACTGCAATCCCGGACGGATTTCGTTGATCCAGTCCGATTTCCGATCCGCGGCCAGACCGACGTTGTTCGTCCATGTCGATTCCCAGGAGATCGTCGGCGAGACGAAGTTTCGGCGCTGCTGTTCCTTCGTCGCCGTCGACGACGATGTCGGCTGCCCGGGACCCGCTTGCGCCGCGGCGGCCGGATTCGCCGACTGCGATCCGTCACCGACCTGCGGGCCCGGCGCTGCATAGGCCTGCGCATGTGCGCGCGGCATCGCGCCGGTCAGGATCGCGGCGATCACTGCCGCCGCAAAGAGTGGAGCGCCTCGCGTGAGTCCGGCCTTGCCTGCTGGCCCTCGGCGCACGATGCATTGACCCTTGCGGCGAGCGATCCCCCTACTAATCCGCCTCGTCGTTCGCGTAGTAGCCATAGTAGGTGCCCACGTCGGTTCGGCTCGCCTTGTTGAGAACCATCATG
>DASQHH010000602.1:0-2624 GCA_035632195.1 Vicinamibacterales bacterium | reverse complement strand
TACAAGCAGTAATTCTGAGCGAGCGCGGCCCCGGCGGCTTAGTTCTTTGGCAAAGCGAAGGCTACGATGCTCGAACCCGAGGGCGCGTCGTTCTTTCCGCCGCCGCAAACGATGACTACGTATTCCCGGCCGTTCAGCTCGTAGATGGATGGCGTGGCGTTTCCGGCGGCCGGTAGAACCGTCTCCCACAGAAGCTTGCCGGTCAACTTGTCGAACGCGCGGAATTTCTTGTCGAAGTTCGTCGCGCCGATGAACACGAGGCCGCCGGCGGTGACGATCGGACCGCCGTAGTTGTCCCTGCCCGTGTTCTTCAGTCCCTTGGCGGCGAGCTCGGGGTATTCGCCGAGTGGAATGTGCCACTTGATCGTGCCGGCGTTCAGATCGATCGCGCTCAACGTGCCCCACGGCGGCGTGATCGGCGGATAACCGTCGGGATCACGGAACAGCGTCTCGCCGTCGATGCGATACCGCAGCCACGCCGGATCGTTCTTGAAGGCTGGCGCCTCGCCCTTGTCCACGCCGGTCAGGAGAAAGTCCGCGAGGTCGGCGATGTTGCGGCCGCCCATGTCGGGAAAGCCGGGCATGCGACCGGTGCCTTCGCGAATGAGCGCGATGATCTCCTCGCGCGTCCGCCGCTGGCCCACGTTCACGAGCGACGGCGCCGACGGCGTGCCCGTGCGATCTTCGCGATGGCACGTCGCGCAGTTCACCCTGTAGAGCGACGTATCGTTGTTCGGGATGAGCCTGACGATCCAAGGCATCTCGTTGGCGTTGACGTAGAGCAGCGCCGACGAGGGATCGAATGCTGCACCGCCCCATTCGGCGCCGCCGTCGAAGCCGGGAAAGACGATGATGCCGCGCTCGCTCGGCCCCGCGAACATGCCCGAGCCGAACTGACGGAAGCGTGCGAGGACGGCGTCATGTGCCTCGGGCGTGCGCGTCGTCAGCATCTCCTCGGTCAGGCCCTGGCGGGTGAACGGCGGCGGCTTCAGGGGATACGGCTGCGATTCGGCCAGTTTCTCGCCTTCGACGTCCGACGGCGGCACGCGCCTGGTGCCGAGCGGAAACAGCGACGCGCCGGTCTTGCGGTCCAGCACGTAGACGTAGCCGAACTTCGTGATCTGCGCGACCGCTTCGACGTTCCGTCCGTTGCGCTTGACCGTGACGAGGCTCGGGGCGGCCGGGAAGTCCCAATCCCACACGTCGTGATGGATGCCCTGGAAGTGCCAGAGGCGCCTTCCCGTCCGCGCGTCGAGCGCGAGGATGCAGTTGGCGAAGAGGTTGTCGCCGTGGCGGTTGACGCCGAAGAAGTCGAACGATGCCGAGCCGGTCGCGGCAAATACGATCGCGTTCTTCGCGTCGACCGTGACGCCCGCCCAGGCGTTGGCGCCGCCGATCAACTTGTACGCGTCGGGCGGCCACGTGTCGTACGCGAACTCGCCCGGCTGCGGAATGGTGTGGAAAATCCAGCGGAGCTTGCCGGTGTTCACGTCGTACGCACGGATATGCCCCGGCGTCCCCGGCAGCGTCTCGGGGACGCTGCTGCCCATGATCAGCATGTCTTCGAAGATGGAACCCGGCGTGCTGGCGCTGACGCTCGCGCGTTCGGGCGGCATGCCGAGCCCCTCGCGCAGATCGATGCGGCCGGCGCTGCCGAACGACGGAATCGGCTGCCCGGTCTGCCGATCGAGCGCGTACAGCCAGTTGCGATAGGTGACGAAGACGCGATCCTTGTGGACGGTGACGCCGCGGTGCCGGAATCGCCCGCCGCCGGCGCCCCCGCTCGGATCGAACTTCCAGACCTCGCGGCCGCTTGCCGCGTCAATCGCCACGACCTTCAGTGTCGGCGTCGTTGCATACAGCACACCGTCCACGACGATCGGATTGCTTTGCATTTCCGATCCCTTGAACGAATCGTGCGAGTCGTACGTCCACGCGACCTTGAGCGACGCGACGTTGCCGCGGTTGATCTGCGTCAGCGGCGAGTAACGGATGTTGTCGACGCCGCCGTTGACGGGCCAGACGGCGTCCTTGGGCGCGAGCGCGAGCCCCGCGAGCGCGAAAGTCCCGAGCGCGGCAACGACAGCGACGTTTGGGTTCATGGACGCACCTCGACAGGCTTCGCAGCAGCCTCGTCCGCCCTGAAGAACTCCGCAGGCGCGAATCCGCCCATTCGTGCGACGAGGACGCCGGGGAACGACTGCACCTTGACGTTGTAGATCTCGACCGCGCCGTTGTAGTAGTTGCGCGCGTAGGCGATCTTGTTCTCGGTGTCCGCGAGGTCGGTCTGCAGCTTCGCGTAGCTCTCGTTGGCTTTCAGCTGCGGGTACTGCTCGGCGATCGCGAGGACCGATCCGATCGCCCGTCCGAGCGTGTCGTTGGCCTGCGCGGCCGCGCGCGGGCCGCTCGCAGCCGTGAGCGCTCCCCGCGCTTCGACAACGGTTTTCAGCGTGTCGCGCTCGTACTGCGCGTAGCCCTTCACCGTTTCGACGAGGTTTGGTATCAGCGATGCGCGCCGCTGCAGGTGCACGTCCACGGCGCCCCACGCTTCGCGCACTGACTGTTTCGCGATGACGAGGCCGTTGTAGATCACGACGCCCGCAACGGCGACCGCCGTCGGGACG
>DASQHH010000601.1:0-3291 GCA_035632195.1 Vicinamibacterales bacterium | reverse complement strand
GCTTGCGATCGCCGCGCGACCAGGGTGCGATGGCGCCTTCGGCAAGGGACTTCGATTCGTCGGGCACGACGCGGGACGGATCGATGTCGACCATGGAGCCGAGGCCCTGGCAGTCGGGGCACGCGCCGTGAGGTGAATTGAACGAGAAGGCGCGCGGCGTCATCTCGGGGACGCTCAGGCCGCAATCGACGCACGCGAGCCGCCGCGAGAACAGCCGATCGCCGCCTTCGTACGAGTTGATGACCACGATGTCGTCCGCGAGGTTGAGTGCGATGTCGACGGATTCCGTCAGCCGGCGCTCGACGCCGCCGCGGACGATCACACGGTCGACGACGACCTCGATCGTGTGATTGCGTCGCCGATCGAGCTTGACGTCCTCGTCGAGCGAGCGGAACTGGCCGTCGATGCGCGCCTTCGTATAGCCGCGCGCCCGCAGCCCCGCGAGCTCTTTCTTGAACTCACCTTTGCGGCCGCGCACGATCGGCGCGAGCACGTTGATGCGCTCGTCCTGCGGATACAGCATCACCATGTCGACGATGCGGTCGAGCGACTGGCTGGTGATCTCCTTGCCGCACTTCGGGCAGTGAGGGACCCCGATGTTCGCGAAGAGCAGCCGCAGGTAGTCGTAGATTTCAGTGACCGTTCCGACGGTCGATCGCGGGTTCGAACCGGTCGTCTTCTGCTCGATCGAGATGGCGGGCGACAGCCCCTCGATGAGGTCGACGTCCGGCTTCTCCATCTGCTCGAGGAATTGCCGCGCGTAGGCGGACAACGATTCGACGTACCGGCGCTGCCCTTCCGCGTAAATGGTGTCGAAGGCGAGCGACGATTTGCCCGAGCCGGAGAGGCCGGTGATGACCACCAGCCGGTTCCGGGGGATGTCGACGTCGATATTCTTGAGATTGTGGACGCGCGCTCCGCGTACGGCGATCCAGTCGTGGCCCATGGGAGTTGCTTAAACCATGATCGTATCATCTCAGGGAATGGATACGACGGCCTTCCACGATTTCGAACGCGCCGGCTGGGAGCGCGCCGCTGAGTTCTACGGCGACGCCTTCGGGGGCATCACCGCGCAGACTGCAGGACCGCTGCTCGACGCCGCCGCTGTCGGCGCCGGCGCGCGCGTGCTGGACGTGGCATGCGGCCCCGGCTTCGTCGCCGCGGCCGCGGCTGCGCGCGGTGCGGACGTCACCGGCCTCGATTTCTCCGGCGCGATGATCGCCCTGGCCCGGAAGCGGAACCCGTCGATCGTGTTTCGCGAAGGCGACGCGGAGGCACTACCCTTCGACCGCGCCACCATCGACAGCGTGGTGATGAACTTTGGAATCCTCCATCTCGCGAAGCCGGACCAGGCGATCGCCGAAGCCCTCCGCGTGCTGAAACCGGGCGGGCACTACGCCCTGACCGTTTGGGCCCCGCCGGACAGAGCCGTCGGCTTCGGGATGGTGCTGCGCGCGATTGAAGCGCACGGAACGGCGAACGTCGGGCTGCCCGAGGGTCCGCCGTTCTTCCGGTTCTCGAATCAGGCCGAGTTCCGCCGTTCGCTCGAGACCGCCGGCTTTACCGGCGTCGGGTTTCGCGAGCTGCCGCTGACCTGGACGCTCAGGTCTGCCGACGCCGCCTTCGACGCCATGTCGCGGGGCGGCGTCCGCACCGCCGCCGTTCTGCGCGCCCAGACGCCCGAAGCCCTTGCGAAGGTTCGGGCGGACATCCGGAAGAGCGTCGAATCCTTCTCGAAAGGCGCCGAATTCGTCATTCCCATGCCCGCGATCCTGGCATCAGCGACGCTCGGCTGAAGCCTCGCGCTCCATGGGCGGAGCGCGAGACATGGCTGGAGCGCGAGACATGCTTGGAGCGCGAGCCTTTAGGCGAGCGTAACCTATTGAGCCCCTCAAACGTGATGGGGGTATGACTTCCACAACCGCACCCATCGTCATCGTAGGCGGCGGACTGTCCGGTCTGATTGCCGCCGCGACCATTGCGAGAGCCGGCGAAGCTGCCGTGGTCCTCGAAAAATCATCGGCCGCCGGCGGGCGCGCGGCTACGCGCGTCCGCGACGGTTACCGCTTCAACCTCGGCCCGCACGCCCTCTACCGCGCCGGCGAGCTGCGCCGGACGCTGAAGACGCTCGGCGTCACCGTGACGGGTGCCGTCCCCGGCGCCAATGGCGGCTTTGCCGTCTGGCGCGGAACCGCGCACACACTGCCGGCGGGATTCGTGTCGCTGCTCACGACCGGACTGCTGAATCTGCACGGCAAATTCACGCTCGCGCGCCTCCTGCAGTCGCTGCCGTCACTCGACCCGTCGCCCTGGCACGCGCGGACGCTCGAGGCGTGGCTCGCGACCATCGGCGACGACCGTGCCGCGGCCGTGATCCAGATGCTGACGCGCGTGACGACGTTCACGAACGATCCAAAGCGGCAGAGCGCGGGCTCCGTCATCGAGCAACTGACGCTCGCGCTGAGCAACGTGCTGTATCTCGACGGCGGCTGGCAGACGATCGTCAACGGACTGGCGGCCGCGGCGCGTGAAGCGGGCGCCGATCTTCGACCGGGAGCGCCGGCTGCGCACGTGCAGGGCGACGGCGTGCGCCTCGCGGACGGTTCGTTCGTCCGAGCGTCGGGGGTCATCATCGCCGCCGGCCCGGCGGACGTCGATGCATTGACCGGCGTGACGCAGTTCGCGTCGCAGCTGCCGCCGCCGGTCCGCCACGCTTCGCTCGACATCGCCCTCGATTCGCTGCCCAACCCGAAGCGGACGGTGGCCTTCGGTGTCGACGAGCCGCTGTATTTCTCGGTGCATTCGGCGGCCGCCGCGCTCGCGCCCGAAGGCGGAGCCGTGATTCATGCGTCGAAGTACCTGGCGCCGGACGAAACGGCCGGTGCGGTTGCCGAGCGCGAGATCGAATCGTTCGTCGATCGCATGCAGCCTGGATGGCGCGACCGCGTCGCCTTCAGGCAGTTTCTGCCGAATCTCACGGTGACCCACAGCGAGCTCACGGCCGATCGCGGCGGCGTCAATGGACGGCCCCGCGCTGCGCTCGAGCAGCTTGCCGGCGTCTTCATCGCGGGCGACTGGGTCGGACCTCGAGGGCAGCTGTCGGACGCGTCGGCGGCCAGCGCCGTTGACGCCGCATCAGCCGCCCTGCGGTTCGTCCGGTCGGCCGGCGCACGGGTGGAACGAGCGTCGTGACGCTGAACCTGGAAACAACCTATGCGGAGCATCGTCAGTTTCTGTGGGCGCTCTGCTATCGCATGAACGGCAACGCGGCCGATGCCGACGATGCGGTGC
>DASQHH010000600.1:0-3566 GCA_035632195.1 Vicinamibacterales bacterium | reverse complement strand
TCATTCCCACGCGAAACGGCGGCGCCACGGTCGGTCCGCTGCTCGACGCGATTGCGCGCCAGCGCGTAGACCTCCCCGTAGAGATCGTTGTCGTCGACTCGTCGTCCGACGATGGATCCGAAGCCCTGCTGCGGCAGCGCGCGAGGGTGTTCGAACGCATTTCCGTCTCGGCGTTCAATCATGGCCTGACGCGCAATCTCGCGGTCGAGAAATCGCGCGGCGACCTGATCGTCCTCACGGTGCAGGACGCTCTCCCCGCATCCGACGACTGGCTGGCAGCCCTCATCGCCCCGCTGCGCAGCGATGCCGCGATTGCGGGCGCGTTCGCGCAGCAGATTCCGCGCCCGGACGCGAGTCCTTTGACCAGGCGCCAGCTCGAAACCTGGGTCGCCGCGTCGACGACCCCTCGGAGAGTGACGCTGACGCCGGGGGAGTTTGAATCGATGACGCCGGCGGCGCGCCTCGAACGGTGCGCGTTCGACAACGTCTGCGCATGCGTCCGCCGCACGGTCTGGCAGCAGCATCCGTTCCGGGAAGTCCTCATCGCCGAGGACCTCGCATGGGCGAAGGACGTGCTGCTCGCAGGTCACGTTCTGCAATTCGTGCCTGACGCGGCGGTTATTCACTCGCACGAGCGGACGCCGCAGTACGAGTTCGATCGCACCAGGCTCCTGCACGCAGAGCTGTTCAAGCTGTTCGGTCTTCGGACGATTCCGTCGCTGCCGGCTCTGACCCGCGCGATCGCCTCGTCCATCGCAAACCACACACGTGTGCAGCCCGGCCTGCGCGGACTCCATCTCGCGGTTGCCTGGCCGCTCGGTCAGTATCTCGGCGCGCGCGACGCGCAATGACTTAGCCATCTGCCTTCATCTATATTGTTGTGGCCGAAGGGCGACCTGGCCCAGGCCGACGCGTAACTCCTTGTTTCGCGATAGCCTACAGAGCCAATTTTTTCGACTGCTCCCTCGTTTTTCGGTTCCGGCGAGCCATTTCTGTCCTCCACTCCTCCGACTCTGTTCTGCGCTGCATCATCTGCTTCCCCTGCCCTTTCAGCGTTCCCGTCCGGTCTGTCATCACCTGCGGCAGATGCTCCGTTTCTTACTTCCGCCCGGTTGTTTCTCGTACCCGTCGCTTCATGGAAAGCACCCGCCGATTCATCGGCGAACGCCGCTGGCACGTTTGTCGTGTCCGTTGACGCAGTCGTTCCCGCCGTCGGTTCGTCGCTGACCTCCGGTGATTCATTGGTCGCCGCCATCGATTCGTTCGTTCCGGGAGCTGTCATATCATTCGCCACCGGCGACGCATCGTCAGGATGCGTTGACCCATCCCTCGCCTCCGATCGGTCATCGCTCGCATTCGCTCGGCCATCTCCCGCTTCCGGTCATTCATCGCTCGGAAGCGCTCGGGCGTCGAAAAAAGTCGTCCTTCCATCCTCCTCACACCAAAGGACATGACGTCTTCGCCGGGCCAGGTCGGGGTCTGACCACAACAATGGAGTAGAGGGAGATGAGGACAAGCACGAATGCCAACGACGTCTGCTCGCAGAACAGCGGCGCCGTCGACGTCAACCCGGGTGAGCAAGGCAACGATCTGCGCAACCGCGCGCAGGCCCGTTTCGAAGTCCGCGTCACAATAACCTGACGTGCGGATCGTCCTCATCGTCCACGGCTTCCCGCCGTCCGCGTCCGGCGGCACGGAGCTGTACGCCGACGCCCATGCACGCGAGCTGCGCCGGCGCGGCGACGACGTCCTCGTGGTCACGCGAGAACAGGATCCGAATCGGGACGAGTACGCCGTCCGGAGCGAGACGCGCGACGGATTCAGAGTCGTGTGGATCAACAACACGTTCCGCAACGCGCGCTCGTTCACGGACACCTATCGCAACGACGCGATCGAAGCGGCGGCAATGCGCGTCATCGATGAGTTCCGGCCGGACGTTGCCCACGTCCATCACCTGACCTGCCTGTCGACGACGATCGTCACGCGGCTGCGCGAGCGGAGCATCCCCGTTGTCGCGACGCTGCACGACTACTGGCTCATGTGCCACCGCGGACAGCTGTACGACACGGACTTCCAGGTCTGCGCCGGGCCCGATGACTGTCGTCGCTGCGTGGGCGCAGCCGGCGGATTGGGGACGGCGGCGCATGCCGGCGCCAGCGCCGTCCGTGCCCTCGAACGGCGCCTGCCTGATTCGGCCGCGCAGGGGCTGCGCGCCGCCGCAGAACGCGCGGCGGCCATGATGGCCAACCCCGCCGACGCTGACGACCAGCACCGCCGGCGTGTCGCGCACATGCGCGCTGTCTGCGGCGACGTGACGGAGTGGCTGGCGCCCTCACACGACATCCGGGACCGGTTCGTGCGATTCGGCGTGCCCGCATCCCGTATCAGGCTGTCGTCATACGGTGTTGATCCGTCGCCGTTTCGAAGGGCGGCGGGGCCGGCATCGAACCGCCTGCGCGTCGGCTATCTCGGCAGCCTGATGGCGTCTAAAGGGCCGCACGTGCTGCTCGAAGCCGTCCGGCGGCTGCCCGCCGGCACAGTCAGCGTGGACATCTTTGGCGGGTACGCGCCATATCACGGCGACGACCGCTATCGCGAGACGCTCGAGCCTTTGCTGCGTCAGGATGGCGTCACAGTGCACGGTGCACTGGCGCACGAACGCGTCCCCGAAGCGCTCGCGTCGATCGACGTCCTCGTCGTGCCGTCGGTCTGGTCGGAGAACAGCCCGTTCGTCGTCCATGAAGCGTTCCTCGCCGGCCTTCCCGTCATCGCGTCGCGCATCGGCGGCATCCCCGAGCTCGTCGTCGACGGGAAGAATGGGCTGCTGTTCGAGCCCGGCGACGCAGCCGATCTCGCCCGGGCCCTCGCCCGGCTTGGGCGCGAACCCCATGTGCTCGCGGCGCTGCGCGCCAGCACTCCGCAGGTGCGTACGCTCGACGACGACGTGACCGCTGTTCGGGCGCTGTATCAGCGGCTCGCGGCACCGCGACCGACGACGAAGATTGCGGCTGTGGTCCTCAACTACGGCACACCCGACGAGACGTTCCTGGCTGTTCGATCGCTGCTCGCGTCCCGACATCCGCTCGTGCGATTGATCGTCGTCGATAACGACGAGGGATCCGACGACCGCCTGCGCGAGGCGCTGGGGCCAGTGTCGGATCGCGTGACCGTCATACGCAACCGCCGCAACCTCGGATTCTCGGGAGGCATGAACGTCGGCATCCGCGAAGCGCTGGCTCGGGGCGCGGATGCTGTGCTGCTCGTCAACAGCGACGTCATCGCGCCGCCGGACTCGATCGATCTGCTGAAGCGCGCGCTGCAAGGAGCGTCCGGCTCGGGAATCGCGGGCCCCGTCGTGCTGAGACGATCCGAACCGGACCGGATCGCGTCCCTCGGAATGCGATACGTCCCTTCGACCGGACGGATGCGACATGTGGGATTCGGTGAGCGCCTGAACGGGCGGGTAGGGCAGGTGGGGCAGGTGGACGCGGTTTCAGGGTGCTTCATGCTCGTCCGCCGCGAGGTGTTCGAGGCGATCGGTCTGCTGGACGAGGACTACTTCTTCA
>DASQHH010000599.1:0-2521 GCA_035632195.1 Vicinamibacterales bacterium | reverse complement strand
GATTGAGCGTCTGCTCGCGCTCGTCGTGGCCGCCGCCAAGCCCTGCGCCGCGATGACGGCCCACGGCGTCGATCTCGACGATGAAGACGATGCACGGCGCGTTCTTCTTGCCCTGCTCGAAGAGATCCCGCACGCGCGAGGCGCCGACGCCGACGAACATCTCGACGAAGTCGGAGCCGCTGATGGAGAAGAACGGAACGTTGGCTTCGCCGGCGACGGCGCGCGCGAGCAGCGTCTTACCCGTTCCGGGAGGCCCCATGAGCAGGACGCCCTTGGGGATGCGGCCACCGAGCTTCTGAAACTTTTGCGGTTCCTTGAGGAACTCGATGATCTCCTGCAGTTCCTCTTTCGCTTCGTCGACGCCCGCAACGTCCTTGAACGTGACCTTCTTCTGCGCGCTGGACGACAGCTTCGCCTTGCTCTTGCCGAACGAGAGCGCCTTGTTGCCGCCGCTCTGCATCTGGCGCATGAAGAAGATCCAGAAGCCGATCATGAGGAGGACGGGCGCCCAGGAATACAGGAGCGACGCCCACGGACTCGCGGTCGGTTCCTTCGAATCGACCTGCACGCCCTTGTCGATCAGTTTGTTGACCAGACCGTCGTACTGCGTCGGCGCGTACGTGCGGAAATGGCCGACGAGCTTCGCGTCGCCAGTGATGTCCTGGCCCGTAATAACGACGTTCTTGATGCCGCCCGTGTCGACCTGCTGCATGAACTCGCTGAAGGTCATCACGCGTTCCTTCTGCTGCAGCTTGGTCGAAAAATTCCAGATGAGCACGCCGATGACGACGAGCACCATCCAGAACAGCAAACTCTTCAACGTCGAATTCAAGACAGAGCCTCCAGCACCTGCTTCAGGGCCGCGTAAGTCTCAAGAGTAGCACGGCTTGCGCGGCGTCGGTGATCGCAAACGCCTCGTCAATTCCGTGCCCCGCAACCCACACAATTCTATCGGCGGCGTCGACGACCAGCGGCACGCGGCTGCGCTCGTTCCGGGCGATTTTCCGATCGACGAAGAAATCCTGCAGCTTCTTGCTGCCGTTCAAGCCCAGCGGGCGGAACCGGTCGCCAGGGCGCCGATTTCGTACGGCCAAACTCGAGCACAGATCTGCACGAACCGCGGCAGCCGCGCCCCGGCCCGCCGTCATCCCGGTGTCAAATGCCGAGGCAACTGCCGGTTCGGCGGTCACGGTGCACGTCCCGTCGACATGCACCTCTCCAGGAATAGACAGCGAGTGGCGGAAGTCGCTCACCGGATCCGCCGCCGGCCCTCCTCTGCCTGCACCGCGGGGTCTGCTTACTAAGACGAGCCGTGCGCCAATTCGTTCCACGCGGAGCCCGGGGACGTCGATGGCGCGGTCGCCGGTCTCGCGCACGAGATCCATCGCCGCCGCGACATGGCGATAGCCGATTTCGCGTCCGCCAGCCGCGACGCGCATGGCCCGCCAGAGCGCCACGCGGGCGATTGCCGGATCGGCTGTCAGCAATTGAGCGATGTCGAACTCTGACCCCAGGCTGTCCGCGGCGCGGTCCAGGACCGCCCACGTATCGCGCGCCAGATCGGCCTCGTCGGCGAGAACGTCGACGATTGCCGGATTGAACCGCGCCGCGAGCATCGGCAGGAGCTCCGCCCGCACGCGGTTGCGTGGAATCGCGACGTCCTGGGTCGTTTCGTCGTCGACGAACGCCGTCGCGGCGACGCCCCGTTCCGCGAGGCCGGACAGCCAGGCGCGCAGCTCTTCGCGGCGGCACGAGAGCAGCGGCCGCACGATCGCGCCGTGACGCGGATACATGCCGGACAGCCCGCGCGGCCCCGCGCCCCGAACGAGACGGAGCAGAAACGTCTCCGCCTGATCGTCCCGCGTGTGCCCGAGCGCCACGACAACCCCGGGTCCGGCGCACAGCTCGGCGCGGGCGCGCTCGAAGAACTCGTAGCGCGCCCGTCGTGCGGCGTCCTCGATCGACCGGCGTTCGCGCCGCGCGCGCCCCTGGACGTCCTCGCGCCCGCTGACGAATGGCACGGCGAGCGCCGCCGCGAGCCGCCCGCTCAACGCCTCGTCATCATTCGACGTGGGTCGCAGCAGATGGTTGAAATGCACGATGCCGGCGAACCGGACGTCCCCGGCGGAGGCGATGCGGTGCAGGGCGTGCGCCAGCGCCACCGAGTCCGACCCGCCGGACACGGCGGCGGCGATCGGGACGTCGCTCCCGATCAGTCCGATGCGCCGGAGATCACGCCGGATGCGATCGAGAACATTCATTGCTTCGCAGGCTTGCCCAGCTGAAGCTCCGCGAAGCGGAGCGAAAGCTGGTGCCGGAGGGCGGACTCGAACCGCCGACCTAGCGCTTATGAGACGCTCGCTCTAACCGCCTGAGCTACTCCGGCCGGAACCTCCGATTTTAGCATCGCTTTCGACGACGGCCGCGGCGAGCAGAGGAATCATGATCTCGTGATGGCCGACAAGCGAGAAGCCGCGGCCGCTGCCGGCCGTCGGGCGCTCGACGACATTGGTCTGCGGAC
>DASQHH010000598.1:0-2346 GCA_035632195.1 Vicinamibacterales bacterium | reverse complement strand
GGATATCGCCACATCGACAGCGGCGCGATGTACCGCGCCGTCGGATGGAAGGCGATCCAGGCGCGCATGGCGCTCGACGACGAGAATGGTCTGGCCGCGCTGGCACAGCGCGCCGCGATCGACGTAAGCGACGCACGCGTCGCGATCGACGGCGTCGATGTCACCCGCGAGATCCGGACTCCCGAGATCGACAGAGCCGCCGCCTCCGTTGCGCGGCTGCCGCAAGTCCGTGCCGTCCTCGTCTCGCGTCAGCGCGAATACGGCAGGGAGGGTGCGATTGTGATGGAGGGACGGGACATCGGGACGGTCGTATTCCCGGCAGCCGACGTCAAGATCTATCTGGACGCCTCGCCCGCGGAGCGTGCGCGCCGCCGCGCGAGCGACCCGGCCCACTCGGGCGGTCCCGCGGCGCTCGCGGACGTAGCGACGATGCTGACGGCCCGCGATGAGGCCGATCGGACGCGCGCCGTGTCGCCGCTCTACGCCGCGGCGGACGCCGTTGTCATCGATACGACGGGAAAATCGATCGATGACGTGGTCGCAGAGGTGATTGGAATCGTGAAAAGAGTCTCAAGCTACTTGCGTTCCTTGTAGTCCTCAGCGGACGCGGGATCCAGCTCCCAGCGGTGCTTATCCCGCTTGTTGACCTTGTCGGTCGACTTCAGCTCCTCGTTGTCGTCGTACTGGACGCCAAGCGCTTTGCCGATGTCGTCGACGACCTCCTGATCCGGCGTGGGATTGTCGCCGCCGGGCGCTTCGTCTCCGCTGAAGTACGCGTTCTCCCAGTCTGCATCGACGTCGCCGCCGGTCAGCGCCGGCGTCATGTCCCCGTGCTCTTCGATACTCTGGTCCAGGCCGGCCCTGCCGCTTCGCGCCGCGCTGCCGCGGCGATTCATGTTGAGTGACGACGGCGGCGTCGGGACGACTTCATCCAAAGTGCGCCGTACGCGGCTGAGTTTCGGCGACTTGACCGTGGCCTTTGCCGCCGTTGTCCTTTTCCGGGTGGCTTTAGGCGCCGCGCGCCGTGCCGACGACCGCTTCGGGCGTCTGGCCGAGCGAGCGACGGCTTTTCCCTTTGTTTTCCTTGATGTCGCCTTGGCCCGCTTACCGCCCCGTCGTTTCGCCATGGCCTTTTCGTCCTTTCGAACCTTGACAGTTTGTCGATAAGTGTCGTACGCTCTGATGCTTATCGGAATTCAGCGAAGCCTCGCAGGGGTGTTCCGAAACGCCCGGCAATCCGGTAAGACATCATCGATTTGGAGGACCGGTAAGGCATGGCGAACGTAGACAAAGAGAATCTTTCCGCGGGCGGACCCGGAGGAGGCGTTGCGACCAGCGAACGCCCCGAACGTCCGGAGCGGTCCGACCGCAGCGACCGGGGTGGACTGAAAGTCCGCCCCCGCGACGAGGACGACCAGATCGATCCAGCCGAGTACGCCCGGCTTCTGGACATCTACGATAACAGCTTCCGAAACATCGCGGAAGGCGAGGTCGTCAAGGGAACCGTTCTCAAAGTCACGGCCTCCGAAGTGATTGTCGACGTCGGCTTCAAGTCCGAAGGCATCATCGCGATCGACGAATTCCTGGACGAGAACAGCGAAGTCACGGTGCAGCCCGGCGACATCGTCGACGTGCTGCTCGAGCGGACGGAAGACCGGGAGGGGCACGTCGTTCTCTCGCGCGAAAAAGCCGAGAAGATGAAGATCTGGGACGAGGTCGAGAAGGCCTATGCGGAGCGCAAGGTCGTCATCGGCCGCGTCATCGAGCGGATCAAGGGCGGACTCGCGGTCGACATCGGCGTCCGCGCGTTCCTGCCCGGGTCGCAGATCGACGTGCGTCCCGTGCGCAATCTGGACGCCCTGCGCGGGCAGGAACTGCGCATGCGCGTCATCAAGGTGAACAAGAAGCGCGGCAACATCGTGCTGTCGCGCAAGGCGCTGCTCGAAGAAGAGAACGCCGAGAAGAAGAAGCACACCCTCGAGACGCTCGCCGAAGGCAAGGTGCTGAAGGGCGTCGTCAAGAACATCACCGACTACGGCGCGTTCATCGATCTGGGCGGCATCGACGGCCTGCTGCACATCACCGACATGTCGTGGGGCCGCGTGGGCCATCCGTCGGAGCTGTTCAAGGTCAACGACGAGATCGACGTCATCGTGCTCAAGTACGATCCGGCGACCGAGCGCGTCTCGCTCGGGCACAAGCAGCTCATCACCGATCCGTGGGCGAACGTCATGGAGCGGTATCCGGTTGGCGCGCGCATGGGCGGCAAGGTCGTGAGCCTCACCGACTACGGCGCGTTCGTCGAGCTCGAGCCGGGCGTCGAGGGCCTGATCCACGTCAGCGAGA
>DASQHH010000597.1:0-4642 GCA_035632195.1 Vicinamibacterales bacterium | reverse complement strand
GCCCCGCGCGGCCGCCGCGGGCAGGCCCCTCGCCTCGGGCTCCCGGGACTGCGTCGGGATCGTCGTTCGCGCGTCCGCGTCCGCGTCCGCCGGCCGGAGCCGGCTCGAGGCCCGCGGCCGTGACCCACACATTGCCCTTCGCGTCGACGGCGAGGCTACCGGGCGACTGCGGCCACTGATAGCCCTGTCCCGGGCCGCCGAAGTGCGCGAGGAGCTTGCCGGCGGAATCGAACTCGAGGATGAACGGCGCGGCGACGCAGCACACTGACGAAGTGGGCGGCGTCGCCATCATCCCCTTTTCGTTGCCTTCGAGCGAATCGGCGCCGCGGTGCACGACCCAGAGGTGATCTTGCCCGTCGACCGCGACGCCCGTGATCGAGCCAAATACCCAGTGGTTGGGCAGCGGCTGCGGCCACAACGGATTCACCTGCAGCGCGGGCGCCTGCGGCTTGCTCTGCGCCGCGAGGGTCACCACCAGCGCCGCCATGATGCCCAGCAACGAGAGTGCGCGTTTCATGGAAACCTCAACGAGCTTTAATGGCCTCCCGTGCGCGTCGGCCACACCGTTCCCTGGTTCGGCGTCGTCACCGGGACGAGTCCCTTGTAGACGAACTTCTGAAGCCGCTGGCCACGATACGTTTCCGTCGTGTAGATGTTGCCCTTCGAATCGGTCGCGATGCTGTGCACGGCGTAGAACTGTCCCGGCTGCCGCCCGCCGTCGCCGAACGACGTCAGCTCGGTCAGCGACTTGCGATCGAAGACGTGGATCTTCTCGTTCGCGCCGTCGGCGAGATACAGATACTTCTGATCGGCGTCCTTCGAGAACGCGATGTCCCACACCGAGCCATCGCCCTTGGTCGTCTTCAGCACGAACGATTCCTTCTGGAACTTGCCGTCCTTGGTGAAGACCTGGATGCGGTCGTTGGGACGATCGCAGACGTACACGAGACCGTCCTTCGACGGCTCGGCGCAGTGGACCGGATTCCTGAACTGCTGGGCGGGCGGCGCCTGCGGGTTGTAGACGCCGAGGTTGGTGTCGTCCGGCTTGTTGCCGTACGCGCCCCAGTAGCGCTTGATCTTGCCGGTGTCCATGTCGATCACGGCGACGCGGTGATTGCCGTAGCCGTCCGCGACGTACGCTTCGTTCGCGCCCTCGTCGAGCGAGATCTTCGCGACGCGGTTGAACGCCCACATGTCGTTGCTGCCGGCGCTGGCGTACGCAAATCCGAACTGCTTGAGGAACTTGCCGTCGCGCGTGAACTTCAGGATCTGGCCGTCGCTCGCGCCGTTGCCGCCGATCCAGAGGTTGCCCTTGCTGTCCGGCGTGATGCCGTGATTGCTCTCCGGCCACTCGAAGCCCTGGCCGGGTCCGCCCCACGCCTTGACGAGATTACCGGCGGGATCGAATTCCAGAATCGGCGGCGCCGGCACGCAGCACTCCGACGAGGGCGGATCGGTCGTCGCGTAGACCTCCTTCGCCTCGAGCGTCGCGCCGCGGTGAATGATGTAGACGTGGTCCCGGTTGTCGACGCCGACCCCGATGGTGTTGCCGAGCAGATAGTGATGGCCCATCGGTTTGGGCCACATCGGGTCGACTTCGAACTTCGGCGCCATGACCTTGCCGTTGGTCTGCGCCGCGGCGCGTTCGAGCGCGGACTGTCCGACGGCAAGCAGGGCGAGGAGGGTGACCAGCGCACTTCCAATGACGAGCTGTCTGCGGTTCATGAGAGCCCCCTGTGGACGATGAGGGGCGCAGTATACAATTTCCGGACATCCCCGAATCTGGAAAGAACAGGTGTTTTTCGTGGTTTCGCGGTTTCGTGGTTTCGTGGTGGCAGCGGCGGTGCTGGTCTTCGGGGCCGTAGCCTTGCGCGCCCACGACATCCCCAACGACGTCACGCTGCAGGTCTTCGTCAAGCCCGAGGGGCAGACGCTGCGCGTCCTCGTGCGCGTGCCGCTCAACGCCATGCGCGACATGGACTACCCGACGCCGGTGCGCGGCTCGGGCCTCCTGGACGTTGCCCGGGCAGACTCGACGCTGCGCGACGCGGCCACGCTGTGGATTGCGGACGACCTGGAGGTGTACGAGGAGGGCTCCGGGGGGCAGGGGCCCCCGGATGGGACATCCGGGGGGCAGGGGCCCCCGGATGGGACAAAGAAACTCGCGTATCCGAAAGTGACCGCGGTCATGGCGTCGCTGCAGTCGGACCGCTCCTTCACGTCGTACGAGGACGCCGTCGCGCACCTCACCGGGCCGCGCCTGCCCGACAACACCCAGTTCCTCTGGGCGCAGGGGCTGCTCGACGTGATGTTCGAGTACCCGATCCAGTCGGCGCAGTCGCATTTCTCGATCCACCCGAAGGTCGATCGCCTCGGCCTCCGGACCGTCACCGTGCTGCGGTTCCTGCCGCCCGGCGGATCGGTGCGCGCGTTCGAGCTGCTCGGCGACCCGGGGCTCGTGCGGCTCGATCCGCGGTGGACGCAGGCGTCGTTCCAGTTCATCAAGCTCGGGTTCGAGCACATCCTCGACGGCACGGATCACCTGCTGTTCCTGTTCTGTCTGGTGATCCCGTTCCGGCGCCTTCGATCGCTCATTGCCGTGGTGACGTCGTTCACGGTCGCGCACTCGATCACGCTCATCGCGTCCGCCTATAACCTCGCGCCCGACGCGCTCTGGTTCCCGCCGCTCATCGAGACGCTGATTGCGACGTCGATCGTGTACATGGCTTTGGAAAACATCGTGTCACCGCAGCTGAAGCGGCGCTGGCTGATCACGTTCGGGTTCGGTCTCGTGCACGGCTTCGGCTTCTCGTTCGCGCTGCGCCAGACGCTGCAGTTCGCCGGCACGCACATGTTGACGTCGCTGCTGTCGTTCAACGTCGGCGTCGAACTGGGGCAGCTGCTCGTCCTCGTCGTGCTGATTCCGGCGCTCGGCGTCCTCTTCCGCTACGTCGTCGAGGAGCGCATGGGGACGATCATCCTGTCCGCCATCGTGGCGCACACGGCGTGGCACTGGATGACCGATCGTTACGCCGCGCTCCGGCTGTATCGCTTCGAATGGCCGGCGATCGACGCGCTGTTCTGGGTGGCGGTGATGCGCTGGGCGATGATCGCCGTCGCCGCGGGCGGACTGTACTGGCTGGTCTTCGGCGTCCTGAAGCCGCGCACCAGCGAGCTCAAATCGCCGACGCCAGCGCCGCGGCCAGAGCGGCCGCAGCAAGTGTGATCACGATGACGACGACGGCGCTGACGACCATGTAGGGAAGCACCTGGTCCGCGGGCGTTTTCATGACCGGCCCGACGCCGAGATAAAAGAGATAAATCGAGTACAGCCCTGCAAGGAACGCAACTTCAGACAACGTGGGGACGATGTTCACCGCTCCCGCCACCCACAGCGCCGTCGATGCGTACGTCACGAGCTTCAGCGCCTGAATCGCGCTCGGCTGCGACTTGAACGTCGGCGCGAGCCGGTCGACGACGAGCGCCGCCACGTGGACGCCGGCGACGGCGAGGAGGTACTGCAGCACCGCGCTGACCAGGCCGCGCGTCGGATCGGTGCGGTACCGCGCCCCCGTGAACGTCCCGACGCCGACCACCGTCATCCCTATGTACGTCGCGACGGGCGGAATCGCCGCGAGAATGGCGATGTAGCTCGCCGTCAGCGTGGCCGCATCGGTCTTCTCGACCGAGATGAGCGGCCATTCGGTCTGCGGCGTCGTCAGGATGTTGACCACGCGCGTCTTCAGGTCGGCCATCGGTGCTCCTTATACACAAAAACCACGAAGACACCTGCGTGTCTTCGTGGTTTTGTGACTGCGGTCGCCGCGTTCGTTCTTAGAACTGGTACCTGAAGGTGAACTGCACCATCCGCATGTTGTTCGCCTGGTTGTTGATCTGCCCGAACGTCGAATTGCCGAACGCCGAGCTCGCCGGGGCCGCCCACTGGACGATGTTGAACATGTTCAGCACTTCCAGCCTGACCTGCGCGGATTGGCTGCCGCCGGTCTTGACGCTCTTGCTGACGCCGAGGTCGACGTTATTGCGCCACGGCGAGTACACACCGGGGAGTGTCCGCGGCGCGTTGCCGAACTGGTTCAGCGCCGAAGCCGAAAACGCGTTGGTGTTGTAATAAACGTTGTCCGGCTTGCACCCCGTGGCGCAGGTCGAGGCTGTAATGCGATCGGTGATGTCGCCGGACGTCGTGAACGGCTGCCCAGGAACGATATTGGGACGCAGCGTTCCGCCGTAGAGGTACGCCGTCCCGGTCACGTTCTGCGTGATGCCCATCGGGAAACCGCTCTGCAGCGTAATGACCGGAGTGATCGACCAGCCGCCGAGCAGCGCGTCGCCCAGCCTGCTGTTCGCGACCTTGTGTCCCAGACCGGCCGGCACCAGCAGGGTCGGCGCGATGACCAGCTTGTGCGGCGAGTCGAGCAGGCTGCGCCCGTACTCCGCGTCCGGGTTGTAGTACGGCGAGCCGGGGACGACCTCGTAGTTGTTCTGAAGGCCCGGGCCGCTCGTGTAGTAGTTGCTGTTGACCTGATTGTCGTTCAGGCGGCTCCAGGTGTAGCTGAAGCTGCCGCCCCACAGGCCGGTGACGCGCTTGCGGACCTGCAGGATCGCCGCGTTGTACTGCGACCGC
>DASQHH010000596.1:0-5929 GCA_035632195.1 Vicinamibacterales bacterium | reverse complement strand
GAGCCCGCGGACGTCAAACGCCTCCGCCAGTTGGAGCAGGAAAACGGGCCGTTGAAACGCTTGGTGGCCGACCGCGATCTCGAGCTCCAGGTCCTCAAGGAGATCTCGCGAAAAAAATGGTAGGCGCACGCGTGCGCCGGCAGCAGGTCGCCCATGCCGAAGGGCGCGGCCTGTCATGCCGCCGCGCGTGCGCCCTGCTCGGCGTGGCGCGATCGACGATTGGCTATGTGTCGCGGCTGATCGCGCGCGATGCGCCGGTCATTCCGCCGATGCGGCGGCTGGCGGCGCAATATCCCCGCTACGACGCTCGGACGATCCGGATCTTTCTCGCCGGCGAAGGGCATGTCCTGGGGAAGGACCGGATGGCCCGCGTGTGGCGCGATGAGGGCCTGCAGGTGCCGACGAAACGGCCGCGCCGACGCGTGGCGGCGAGCCGACCGCGCCCCCAGACGCCGACGGCCATCAATCACGTGTGGGCGTACGACTTCGTGTTCGACACGTGCGCGGACGGTCGCCGGTTGAAGTGTCTGACGGTGATCGACGAATTCACCCGCGAGTGCCTGGCCATCGATGTGGCGGGCGGCATTCGATCGGGCCGTGTCATCGAGGTGCTGTCGCAGCTCGTGAGCGTGCACGGGGCGCCGCGCTATCTGCGCTCCGACAACGGGCCCGAGTTCGTCGCCACCGCGGTCCTGCGCTGGCTGCAGACGGCCCCGATCGCGACGGCCTTCATCGACCCAGGCAAGCCCTGGCAGAACGGGGCCAACGAATCGTTCAACGGGAAGTTCCGTGACCAGCATCTCTCGTTGCAGTGGTTCCGGAACCGCGCCGACGCAAAGGTGAGCATCGAGTTGTGGCGCCGGCATTACAACGAGGTGCGGCCCCATTCGAGTCTCGGGTACTTGACGCCGGCCGCATTCAAAGCGAAACATCTGGCGGACCGTGACGGAGGGCGCTCGCTGGCGCAGACGCCAGCTCGCGCTGAAGGGACGACGAAGAACGCGGAGCCGTTAACCGGTCCGATCAGCGCCATTCTCCAGTAACGAATGGTCCGAAGAAACCCGGCACGTCACCTTGAACCCTGATTCCTACATGGCGTGTGCTTTGCTCATCCGCCGTCATGCGATGGCTGCTTGTCGTTGTCACGGCGCTGGGACTTGGCGCAGCCATCTCAACGGGATCGGCACGTACACTGCGCACCGGCGATGACTTGCAGCGGGCGCTGACCGAGGCTAAGCCCGGAGACACGATCCTGCTCGAGCGCGGGGCGACGTTCACCGGCAACTTCGTCCTGCCGGCGGCCGGTCCGCCGTCCGACGGCCGCGTCATCACGCTGCGGACGGCAGGGGACGACGGGATGCCCGCGGAAGGCGGGCGCATCTCGCCGGACGCCGCCGGGCCGCTCGCGAAGATCCATTCGCCCAACGGGTCGCCTGCGCTCGCGACGAAGCCGGGCGCGCGAGGCTGGCGCATCGCGCTGGTCGAGTTCGAAGCCAACAGGAACGGAGCCGGCGACATCATCGCGCTCGGCGACGGGTCCGCGTCGCAGCGTTCGCTCGACCAGGTTCCGTCGGACCTCACGCTCGACCGCGTTTATGTCCACGGCGATCCGGAGCGCGGACAGAAGCGCGGGATTGCCCTGAACTCCGCGCGCACGACGATTCGCGGCTGCTACGTCAGCGACATCAAGGCGATCGGCCAGGACTCGCAGGCCATCGGCGGATGGAATGGACCGGGGCCGTATCTCATCGAAGACAACGTGCTGCAGGCAGCGGGCGAGAACGTCATGTTCGGCGGCGCCGATCCGTCGATTCCGGATCTGGTCACCACCGACATCACGGTCCGCGACAACATTCTGAGCAAGCCGCTCGAGTGGCGGGCGTCGTCGGATCCCGGGGCCCCAGCCCCCGCGAAACGCTGGCAGGTCAAGAACCTCTTCGAGTTGAAGAACGCGCGGAAGGTCGTCGTCGAGCACAACGTGATGGAGCGGACCTGGCAGCAGGCGCAGACCGGCTACGCCGTGCTGTTCACGGTGCGCGACCAGGACGGTCGCTGCCCGTGGTGCCAGGTGGAGGACGTGCAGTTCCGATCGAACGTGGTCGTGGACGTCGCCGCCGGCATCCAGATTCTCGGCACCGATCCGAACCATCCGAGCCGCCAGACGAATCACATCGTGATCCGCGATAACGTCTTCGACGGGATCGACAAGAAGGAGTGGGGCGGCGACGGGTACTTCCTGCTCCTGACCGACGCGCCGCGCGACGTCACCATCGATCACAACACCATCATCCAGCGGGCCTCGGGCGGCATCATCAAGGTCGGCCACGGCAGCGTGGAGGGTCTGACGTTCACGAACAACCTCGTGCTGCACGGCGATTACGGGATCATCGGCCGCGACCACGGGGTCGGTCAGGACAGCATTCTGTTCTACTTGCCGGGTGCGACGATCGCGAAGAACGTCATCGCCGGCGGGAAAGCGTCACAGTATCCGCACGAGAACTTCTTTCCGTCCATCGATGCGTTCCGCCGCGGGTTCGCAGCGTTCGACAAGCGCGACTACCGGCTGGCGGACGGGAGCCAGTGGCGCAAGGCGGGCACCGACGGCCGCGACCTCGGCGCCGACCTCACGCGGATTCCGAAGCGTGAACGCGACTAGCGACTCCCGACTATCCTTCGTGTTTTTCTAGAAGTCGTACCCGATCCAGACCGCGAACCGCGGCTTGCGCCACGCAGAGCTGCAGCCGGTACCATCGACGGCGCAGCCGTTCTGCCCGGCAAACACCACGTCCTCCCACGACGAGTTGAACGTCGTCCGCCACGACCAGTCGAAGTGGATGGGGAAGCCGAGCGCGAACGTCTCGAGGCCGAGGCCGTACGACGCGCGGCCGTCCTGCAGACGGAAGCCGCTCACGGTGCGCGGCGTGCCGTAGATGAGGAGCGGATTGCCGTTGGTGTCAAGCCGCGCGTTCCCGAGTTGGTCCACCTGGTAGCCCACGATCGGCTTGCAGACTTCGGGGGCGCTCGTCGCGAATTTGTAGCCCGTTGACGTGCACGGGTCAGCGGACGGCTGGTCGTTGAACCACGCGCCTCCGATGCCTGCGAAGAACGTTCCGCGGATGCCGCCGATGACGCCGATGGGCGTCAGCGCCGCCTCGATCAGCGGGAACCGCAGCTCGGCGTCCGCGAACACCGTGTTCTGTCCGGCGAACTGGAGGTAGTCGTAGCCCCGGAGTTCGGAATTGCCGCCGAAGTACAGGAAGTCGGGGGAGTCGCCGAAGCTCTTGAAGCCGCGGAGCCGCGTCGCCAGGAGTCCCGATCCACCGATCCGCAGGTAATGACGGAGGTCGACGTCGAACGTCTGACGGGACAGCGTGGAGCCGATCTTTGGCGAGACGTCGTACGCCAGGCGCATCGTGTTGCCCGCCAGCGGCCCGAACTCGCGGAAGACCGTCGTCTCCTGGACGAAGGCCGCGCCGAGTGGAATGAGCGTGCCGTTGTGGAAGACCGGCTGGCCGTACGTCGAAATCTGGTACGCCTCGGCCTGGGCCTGCAGCGTGGGATCGTTGTACTCCTCGTCGAGCTGCAGGACGCCGCCTGTCAGCTCCACGCGGCGGTAGCGGTCGAACGGGTAGATGCCGAAGATGCTGCCGCCCCGGACGGTGCGCGTCGCGACCGCGAGATCCCGGCTGATGAACGGGGTGTAGGACGGGTCGTAGAACACGCCGCCCAGCTGCCCGTAAAAGAACTGCGTCATGTCGAACCCCTGGACCGCCCACTGGAAGCGGCTCGAGAGATTCACGTATGACAGCGACAGCGTGCGGTACTGCGAGATCGACGCCGCGTAGAAATTGACCTGCTGGTCGCCGGTGACGTCGCCGAAGCTCACCTGCGATCCGCCGAAGATGTCGCCGTTGTTGGTGACGCCGATGTTGATCGGCGGCCGTCCCTCGAGGAACATCTTCTCGAACGTGCCCTTCTTGCGCACGTTGCTCTGCACCATCGTGTGCTGCAGCGGCGGTACGAAATCGGTGATCTCCGTCCCGGGCTGGCCGAAGTCGGCGCTTGCCGCGGTGTGCAGCGGCTCTTTGCGCTCGAGGGAATGAATGCTGAATTCGCCCTTGTAGTAGCTGATGAACGCGATCTTGCTCGTCTTGCCTTCGTTGAGGACGACGGGATCCCAGTTGCCGCCGAGCACGTCGGTGTACTGCCGCAGCTCGCCGGACGTCAGATCGAGCGTCCAGATGTTGTAGATGTTGCCGTTCCTGGCCACGTCGGGCTCGAGCGGCACGGCCGGGTCGGTGGCGGTCGATCCGAACACGAGCGTGTTCTGATCGACGAACTGCGCGGCGGTCTCGTCCTGCGTCCCGAACGTCAGCTGCGTCTTCTTCTTCGTGTCGAGATCCAGGCGGAACAGCTTCTGGTTGCCGCTGACGCGCACGTTATAGACGATGAACCTGCCGTCGGGCGAGTAAGTCGGGGCCGCGTCGGCGAACGCATCGTTCGTGAGGTTCTCGATCTCGCCGCTCTTCAGATCCACCGTGTAGATGTCGCCCACCGCGCCGCGCAGCGCCGCGAACGTGATGTGGGTGCCGTCGGGCGAGAAGTTCGGCGACTCGGGCTCGTCGACGGACTTCATCGGAACCCGCTGCTCGATCTCGCGCGTCAGCACGTTCTGGATGATGAGCGTGCGCTCTTTCTCGGTCCGCACGAAGTAGGCGAGCCGATCGCCCTTCGGCGACCAGCCGAGCCACGGCATCTCGAACCGCTCGCCGAGCTCGACGATGTGGTCGAAGCCCATGTCTTTGTCGAAACCCTTGGTCAGGTTGCGCACGATCGAGCCGTCCTTCGACGAGAGCAGCACGATGTCGATTTCGCGGTCGTTGCGGTTCAGCGTCACCGCGGCGATCAGGTCGCCCGACGGCGACGGCGCAATCGACAGCGCCTCGGCGAAGACCGTCTTCTCCTTGTTCGGCGCGAGATCGCGCCCGTAGTCCGCCGGACGCTCCTTGTCGCGGAACGGCTTGAACCGGTCCTTCAGGTAACGATCGAAGGCCTGGTCGAACTCGTCCTTCTTCATCCGCAGCGCTTCTTCGTAGGCGTCCTCGCCGCCGCCGATCACGCTCTTCCTCAGCGCGAACATGAACTGCCGGATGCCTTCTTTGCCGTACTTCGCCTCGATGAACTCGAAGACCGCGTGACCGAGGTTGTAGGGGACGAAGCGCGGGCTGTTGTACGGCCCGTAGTCTTCCGTTTCGCTCATCTTCGGCACGATGTCGGCGACGGCGGCGTCGCGGACCATCATCAGGTCCATCGGCGTCCACTGCGCGCGCTCGTACTCGGAGAGGCCTTCATTGACCCACAGCGGGACGTTCCGGCGGATCAGCGACTGCGGGATGATGTCGAACTCGAACTGGTGCGTCAGCTCGTGGACGATCAGTCCGTAGAGCTGGTCGGGCGGCGCGTCGATTGGCAGCAGCATCCGGTTCCGGAGCGGCTCCGCGAACGCGCCGACGCCCTCGGTGGCTTCGCCGGGCGCGACGTTCTGCTGTTCGAATTCGCTGTGCGTCTTGAACAGCATCAGCTGCACCTTGAAGGACAGGTCGTGCTTCAGGTCCGCGCTGATCTGCTGGTAGGCGCTCTCGGCGTAGCCAGCGACGCGCTCGATGTGCTGCTGCATCGCGGGGTAGTAGTAAATCTCGAAGTGGTCCGTCGTGTAGATCATCCATTCGAACTTGTCGTAGTGGATGTTGTTCTTACCGAAGTAGGGGACGAGCGAGGTCTGGGCGGCGGCCGGCATGGCGGCGCCGGCGGACGCAACCACGAACGCCAACGCGGCGACAAGCGGCGCCGGGAGCAGCCAGGAGACGCGCGGGCGCGACATAGGCATGTCCTTTACAGCTATCAGGATGAGGCGATCTTACTGTCGACG
>DASQHH010000595.1:0-5265 GCA_035632195.1 Vicinamibacterales bacterium | reverse complement strand
CCTCACCGTCGTCGACGACCACGGACACTCTTCGTGACGCGCTGCCGTCGGCACGAGGTCCGGCGGTCACCGAAACGCCGAGCGGCTGCCAGATGGCCGCCGCTTCCTGGATGAACGCGTCGACGAACCCGTCCGCTAGGCCCGGGCGCCTGTCGACGGTCAGCACGATCGCGTCGCGCGGCGAGAGCGGAAGCGTCGGCGCGCACGTCGTGTGAGGGTGACCGAGCCAGAGCAGCGACGACACACTCCAGATGATCATCGTCATGTCACTGTGAGACGCATGTGCGGACGTCGCGGTTTCTTTCGCGCTGTCGCACACTGTCCGAGCCGTTCGATTCCGGGAACCGTTACGGTTGCTTCACACGCGCGATCCGGCGACGACGCCCGCCGGCACCGACATGCCGTGGTAGATCGGCGTGCCGGTCGATCGCACCAGCTCGCCGTACGCCGCCATGAGCCGCCGTGTTGTCGGACCCGGTTCGCCGCTGCCGATCAGCCGGCCGTCGACCGATCGCACCGGCGCGACCTCCGCGAACGTGCCGCAGATGAATGCCTCGCGGGCCGTCCAGAGATCGAACAGCGCGAACCGCCGCTCCTCGGTGCGGACGCCGAGGTCGGCGGCCAGCCGCAGAATCGTCTCCCGCGTGATGCCGCGCAGGTTCGTCGGGGTCGGCGGCGACACGAGCGCGCGCTCGGTCACGATGAAGATGTTGTCCGCCGTGCCCTCGGCCACGTAGCCGTCGCGGTCGAGCAGGAGCGCCTCGTCGGCGCCTTTGTCGTGCGCCTCAATCCGCGCGAGGACGTTGTTCAGGTAGTTCAGAGACTTGATCGAGGGGCTCAGCGCGTCAGGCGGATTCCGCCGGAACGCCGACGTGGCGAGCGCGATCCCCTCGCGCTCCGCGCGGCCGAACAGCGGCGCCACCTCGCGGGCGATCACAATGAGCGACGGTTTCGTGCACGAGCGCGGGCTGAGCGTCAGGTCGCCGGCGCCGCGGGTCACGACCAGCCTGATGTAGCCATCCTGGATCCGGTTCTGGCGGCAGGCGTCGACGACCACGCGCTCGATGTCCTGCGGCGGCAGCGGCATCTCGAGGCGAATCGCCTTGGCGGAGTCGAACAGACGCTCGATGTGCCGTTCGAGCCGGAAGACCCGCCCGTTGTAAGCGCGGATGCCTTCGAAAATGCCGTCACCGTACAGCAGGCCGTGGTCCAGCACGCTGACCGCGGCCCCCGATTCCGGCAGAAAGTCGCCATCGACGTAAATCAGTCCATTCATTGATTGGTCTCCTTCTTCGCCTACGATCGTCAGGATGATCGCGGGAAAGCGCATGACAAAAAAGCACCAGGACGTGATTGGACTGTTCCGCGGC
The DNA here is from genome assembly GCA_035632195.1 of Vicinamibacterales bacterium. GTDB lineage: Bacteria > Acidobacteriota > Vicinamibacteria > Vicinamibacterales > CAVVIG01 > DASQHH01. Next base: position 3,895 of record DASQHH010000595.1, on the reverse strand, counting down.
GGCGTCGGACGGACCCGGCCGATCTATCGCGGCATCGTCCGCGTGCTCGAGACGGCCCTGGCCGACGGGACGCTGTCGGCGAGCCACCGGCTGCCGCCGGAGCGCGACCTCGCGGAGGCGCTGCGCGTCAGCCGCACGACCGTCGTGACGGCGTACCGCGAGCTCGAGTCGAAGGGCCTCGTGCGCGGCTTCGTCGGGCGCGGCACGTTCGTCGCCGCGCGCCCGGATTCCTCGAGCGCGCCGTTCGCGTGGCGCGGCAAGGTGTCCGCCAGTGCGCTGCAGTCGAACGATGCGACGGTGCGCGACCTGGTGCGCGCGGCCGGCGATCCGAAGGTCGTGTCCTATGCCGCCGGGCAGCCGGCGCTGGAAAGTTTTCCCGCCGCGGCGTTTCAACGGGCGATGAACGTCCTCATCGAGCGCGAGCCGATGACCATCTGGCGGAACGGGCCGACCGAAGGTCAGTGGCGCTTCCGCGAGGCGATCGCCTCTCGCTTTGGTGGGCACCCCGAGCAGATCCTCGTTATCGCCGGCGCGCAGCAGGGCCTCGACCTGCTCGTGCGCTGTCTCGTCGATCCCGGCGACAGCGTGATCATCGAGCGTCCGGGGTACCTCGGCGCCGTCCACAGCTTCCGGACGGCGGGCGCGCGGCTGATTGGCTGGGACATCCGCCGCGCCGATGTCGACGAGCTCGAGGAGCTGTTGCTCCGCTACCGGCCGAAGCTGATGTACCTCAACCCGACGCATCAGAATCCCACGGGGTGCACGCTGCCGATCCGGACGCGGCGCGAAGTCCTGCAGCTCGCCGAACGATACCGTGTGCCGATTGTCGAAGACGACACGTACCGCGAGCTGTCGCTCTCGGGAACGCCGCCGCCGTCGCTCTACGTCCTGGACGAGCGGAGGACGACGGTCATTCATCTCAATACGTTTTCGAAGATGCTCGCGCCCGGCCTGCGGCTCGGATGGATCGCCGCAGTGCCGCCCATCGTCGAGCAGCTCTCGCTCATCAAGCAGCGCGTCGACCTGCATCCGCAGAATCTGTCGCAGCTCGCGATCAGCGAGCTGATCGAGACCGGCGTCTTCGACCGGCATCTCGACGCCCTCCGCGTCGAGCACCGGCGGCGCCGCGACGCGATGGTCAAGGCGCTGGCGAAACACATTTCGCCGGAGCGGATACGGTTCGATGTACCGGACGGCGGATTGTTCCTCTGGTGCCGGCTCGGAGGCTCGGTACAGGCGCGAACGGTCCAGCTGCACGCGCAAAAACACTCGATGGTGTTCGTGCCGGGGGAGGCGTTCTACGCCGACGGCGCGGGAACGGAGGAGTTGCGTCTCTGTTTCACTTCCCAACCCGCCGCCCGAGCCGAAGAGGCTGCCCGGTGGCTGTCAGCAAGCATCGAAGCAGCGTCGCACAACGCAAAAAGCCTGACTGAGGTGCCGGTAGCGTGAGCTTAAGTACCTTTCAGTCGCATCGAACGTCACGATAGCGAGCCCAGCCGTATCAATCGGGTGCCATTTGTAGTCGTCTTGACACTCAGCGGGGTACGTGTAGAATTACGGCCCGGTTCCCAATCGACTAAATAGCGACTCGCAACGGCTCGATACTCCCGAGTGTCGGCTGGGCTCCCCCCTAGCTGTGCACGTCGAGCTGTAAACCGCCGGCTCCCAGCTTTCAGGGTTCCCGTAGACAACCCCAGGCTGTAAGTCACGGGGCGAAGCTCTGCGCAAATGAAACCGCAACAAGCTCTTACCGCTGTATTTCTGGCGAACACCATAATGCTGAGTGCCTGTGCCGGTCAGGGCGACGGCCGGAAGCGCATCGCCCCCGAATACGACCAAGCCACTGGCAAGCTCAAGCTCCTCAAGTACGACTCCAACGGCAACGGGAAGATCGACACCTGGAGCTACATGGACGGCGCCCGAATCGTCCGCATAGAGATCGATCAGGACGAGGACGGGAAGATCGACCGATGGGAGTACTACGGTGAAGACCGCAAGCTGGAAAAGATCGGCTTCTCGCGCGCCAACGACGGCAAGGAAGACGCCTGGTCGTACCCTGGTCCCGACGGCAAGACGATCGTGAAGATCGAAATCTCGACGCGCCGCGACGGCAAGGTCACCCGCATCGAGCATTACGAGCAGGAAAAGCTCGTCGCCGCTGAAGAAGATACCGACGAAGACGGCAAGATCGACAAGTGGGAAGTCTACGCGGGCGATCACCTCGCGTCGGTCGCGTTCGACACGACTCGTCGCGGCACGCCCGATCGCAAATTGACCTACGGAGCCAACGGCGCGGCGACCATTGAAGTCGACGCGCGCGGTGACGGAAATTGGAAAGCAGCGGCTGTCCAGAGTGCGGCGCCCAGAGACTGAGAAGCGCGCCCGTTCCCTTCGTCGGCCCGCTTCTTTCGCTGGCGACGGCCAAACGGCGCTACCGCTGCAGCGCCTGTCACTGGACCGGCTGGCACCATCGCCTGCAGCGCCGCGGCGGTCCCGCCGGCGGCGAGCAGATCTTCGAAGCGCAGGAAGTCCGCAAGAAGGAAGTCTGGTACTTCGTCGTCGTGATGGTTTCGTTCGTCGTGTTCCTCGGCGTCGTCATGAAACAGTGTTCGGACGAAGCGCCACCGCCACCGTCCGACGTATCGCGCCATGAACCAGCCATTACCTGTCAGCCATCAGCAATTGAAATCTGTCCTGTACCTCGGATGCCCCGTCTCTGAACGGGCGGACACCGAGAAGGTCCTCGCGTCGGCCAACGTGTCGGTCGTCTGGGCCGACAACGTGTCCTATGCGCTCAACGAGCTGCGGCGGTCCGACATGCCGGTCCTGCTCGATCTGTCGCGCGGGGCCGGCGCGTTGCAGGTCGCGCGCGAGATCCGCAGCGAGCGGGCGTCGACGCTGATGTTCGCTGTCGTCGACGCGCGGCGCCCGGATCTCACGACCGAGGCGGTGCTCGCCGGCGTCGCGGACGTCTTCGCGCGACCGCTCGGCGGTCGCCGCGTCGCCAACGCGATCGACCGCGAGCTGGCGTACGAGTCGCGGCGCAGCGCCTCGATGATGATGTCGGGCGGCAACGGCGCCTCGCACGACGACGATCTCTACAGTCATTCGGTCGCGATGCGCGACGTGATGACCGTCATCGGCCGGGCAGCCGGGATGCGTGCCGGCGTGTTGATCCGCGGCGAGGAAGGCACCGGCCGTCAAATCGTCGCGCGCGCGATTCACGCCCAGCAGGTGGTGAACGGCGCAGGAAAAGGCGGCTTCGTCGCCGTCAACTGCGCCGCGCACGACGCCGAGGAGCTCGACCTCGAGCTGTTCGGCTCGCCTGGCCGCGCAGCCGGCAACGGAAACGGGAGCCGCTCGGAGCGCGACGCTTCACGTTCGGAGCGCGAGCCTTTAGGCGAGCGTGGCCTCGAGCGCGTCAGCCGCGGCAGCCGCCTGTTCGAGTCGCTCGGCGGGACGCTGTATCTGCAGAATGTCGCGGACGCGCCGACGCGGGTGCAGGCGCGCCTCGCGCGGCTGCTGCGCGATCGTGAAGCGGTGCTGGCCGAAACCGGTGACGCGCTCAACTTCGACGTCCGTCCGATGGCCGGCGTCGACGGTGGGTTCGACAGCGCTGTGCAGGAAGGCCGCGTCCGCGAGGATCTCTACCGCCGCATTTCGGTGATCCGCATCGACATGCCGCCTCTGCGGAACCGCCGCGAGGACATCCCGGCTCTGGCCAACTACTTCCTTCGCGAGATCTGCGCGGCGCTGCGCGTCCCGCCGAAAACGCTGTCGCGACCGGCACTGTCGCTGATCGCCGCGCTCCCGTGGCGCGGCAACGCCGTCGAGCTGCGCACGCTCCTCGAAACCGTCGTGACCGGATCGCAGGGCGGCCGTGGCATCGCGCTCG
>DASQHH010000594.1:0-2223 GCA_035632195.1 Vicinamibacterales bacterium | reverse complement strand
GAAGGCCGCGGCGTCGCGATACGCGGTTTCGACGCCGCGAAGCGACAGGGCAAAAGACGCGGTGTCGGGCTTGGCCGCCCGGGCCGGCGCCACGGCCGTCAACGCGCCCACTGCCGCGGAACAGACTGCGCGGAACGCCATCTGACGGGCTGAAGCTGCAATCCAGGTACCGTTAACAATAGGGCACGCCGGCCGTCTCGTAGCGCAGGAGGGATTCACATGAGTCGACGCGTGCATTTCCTGAGCTCCGCACTGGCCGCCGCCCTTCTGGTCGCGGCTCCCGCGCTCGCCGGACCACCGCTGCTCTGCTTCCCTTTCGACATCGGCTCGGCGAAGTCGCTGCCGATGGGCGCGCGCGGATGGGAGTCGGTCGATCCGTCCTACGAGCCGTCGCGCCTCGTCGACGACACGCTGGCGATCCTCACGCCTCGGACGCCCGTCGTCGTAAGGATGGAGACGCTGCGCCGCGCGACGATTTACGCGATGAAGTCGCCGAAGCTCGCGGATGCCCTGCTCGACGCGCTCGAGGCGCGGGCGTCGCACCCGGACGCGAACATGGGCTACGCCGTCTTCGATTTCGGATATGCGGTGGAAACCTACAAGCAGGCGGGATGGATGCCGGGAGGACGCGAGCAGGCGGGCGACGCGCGGCATGCGATCGCGCGCGCCGGCGACATCGATGGCTACATGCTCGTCACCAAGGCGCGAACGCTGACGGGCGATCAGTCGATGTCGTTCGCGCTCGTCGCGCTCGGGATCGACAAGAAGCACGGCGTCGACGCGCTGCGCGCTGCCGTCGCCGGCGCACGCGAAGCGGCGAAGACCAGCGAGTCAGTCCGGCTGAATCTGGCGAATCACTGGACGGACACGATCGCTCAGTTCTGAATGCCGAAGTGATTACCGACGCACGCGTCGTACGCCCAGCCGCCGAGGAAGCCGCCGACGCAGGGCGCGACGATCGGGACCCACCACCAGCCGTTGCCCGCGCTGAACACGGCGCCGCCCCAGCCGGCGAGCGCCGTGAACAGCCGCGGGCCGAAATCGCGCGCGGGGTTGATTGCGTAGCCTGAATTGAAGCCGAACGCCGATCCGATCAGAAGGACCAGCAGACCGACGACAACCGGCGCGAGGCCGGCGGGCGCCGGCGAGTTGCGGCTGTCCGTGACGGCGAAAATGCCGGCGACCAGCAGCGCCGTCCCTACGATCTGATCGATCAGTCCTCCGGGGATGACGCTCAGAAACGGCTGCGGGTAGGTCGCCCAGATGCCGGCGGTCGCCTGCGGCCCGACGACCTGACGAACGCCGCCGTCGAACGCCGTCAGCGCCTCCTGGTACGTGACATATACAACGATCGACGCGACGAATGCGCCGGCGACCTGCGCCGCCGAGTACGGCAGCACTTTGTGCCACGGAAAACGCCGGTGCGCGGCCAGCGCCAGCGTCACGGCGGGATTGAGATGCGCGCCGGTGACTCCCGCCGACACGTAGCAACCCATCGTCACCGCCATGCCCCACGCGACGTTGATCGACAGATAGCTCCCCGCGGTCTGGCGGCTCAGCACGACCTGCGCGACGACGCCGACGCCGAAGACGATCAGGATGAAGGTGCCGAAGAATTCGGCGAGCAGCTCTCGTGGCATTGTTTTCATGGGCGCGTATTTTAGACTCGGCCGGTCCCCTCATGTCCTACGTCCTCGCCCTCGATCAAGGCACGACCAGCTCGCGCGCGATCGTGTTCGATCGCGCCGGCGCCATCAAAGCCGTCGCGCAGAAAGAATTCCGCCAAATCTTCCCGCAGGCTGGCTGGGTCGAGCACGATCCGCGCGAGATCTGGGCATCGCAGATCGGCGTGGCGACCGAGGCGCTCGCGCGCGCCGGCATTCGCGCAACCGACGTGGCCGGCATCGGCATCACGAACCAGCGCGAGACGACGGTCGTCTGGGACCGCGAAACCGGCGAGCCGATCCACAACGCCATCGTCTGGCAGGACCGGCGGACGGCTGATTTCTGCCAGCGGCTCAAGGCTGACGGCGCCGGCGAGGCGATTCAGGCGAAGACCGGCCTGCTTGTCGATGCGTACTTTTCGGCCAGCAAGATCCGCTGGCTGCTGGACCACGTCGACGGCGCACGAGCGCGCGCCGAAGCCGGCACGCTCGCGTTCGGCACCGTCGACACGTGGCTCGTGTGGAAGCTGACCGGCGGCAAACGCCACGTAACCGACAC
>DASQHH010000593.1:0-1582 GCA_035632195.1 Vicinamibacterales bacterium | reverse complement strand
CATCGGTTTCTCCGACGACGAGAAAACACTCGAGGTGACCGCGGACGGTGAGGCGTGGAAGTGCATGCTGGCCGATTCCGTCTGCCGCAAGGACGATTCCGAAGCGGCGCGCGCGGCGAGGAATCCGTTCACGCCGCGGCGCCCGCCGGACGCGCGGCCGCGCCGTTCGCCCGACGGGAAGTGGGAAGCGGTGGTCGACAACTACAACATCGCCATCCGCGCCTCCGGTTCACGGCAGGCGACGCCTCTCAGCTTCGACGGATCCGAAGGCAACCATTACGAGCTGTCGTCCGTCGCGTGGTCGCCGGACTCGACGAAGCTGGCCGCCTATCGCGTGAAACGCGGCTACCAGCGCGAGGTGCACTACGTCGAGTCGTCGCCGGAGGATCAGCTGCAGCCGAAGGAATGGTCGCTGCGTTACGCAAAGCCCGGCGACGTCCTCGACGTGCAGCGGCCGGTCCTCTTCGACGTCGCGTCCCGGACGGCGACGGCCGTCGACGATGCGTTGTTCCCCAACGCGTACTCGATGTCGCGGCTCGAGTGGCGGAAGGACGGCCGCGCGTTCACGTTCGAGTACAACCAGCGCGGCCACCAGGTCTACCGCGTGATCGAGGTCGACGCGGCATCCGGGCGCGCGCGCGCGATCGTGTCGGAACAGCCGAAGACCTTCTTCAACTACCGCACCGCCAACAGCTCGCTGGCCGACTCGGGCAAGAAGTACCGATACGACGTTGCAGACGGCCGCGAAATGATCTGGATGTCGGAGCGCGACGGGTGGAATCATCTCTATCTCATCGACGGCGCGACAGGCGCCGTCAAGAACACGATCACGAAAGGCGCCTGGCCCGTCCGCGGCGTGGTGAAGGTAGACGAAGCGAAGCGGCAGATCTGGTTCAGCGCCTGCGGCATGTATCCAGGCAAGGACCCGTACTTCCTCAACTACTACCGCATCAACTTCGACGGCACCGGTCTGACGCGCATCAGCGCCGAGGCCGACGCCAACCACAACGCCGCGTTCTCCGACGACATGCGCTACTTCGTCGACACCTATTCACGCGTCGACGTCGCGCCGATCTCCGAGGTCCGGCTGACCGATGACGGCGCGCTCGTCGCCCCGCTCGAACGCGGCGACATCAGCGCGCTGACAACCGCCGGCTGGCGCCCGCCGGAAATCCTGGTCGCCAAAGGCCGCGATGGCGTCACCGATATCTGGGGCGTCATCGTCCGGCCCTCGAACTTCGACCCGGCGAAGAAATATCCCGTCATCGAGAACATCTACGCGGGCCCGCAGGGGTCGTTCGTTCCGAAGAACTTTCAGGCGTTCAATCCAATGATGGCGCAGGCGGAGCTGGGGTTCATCGTCGTGCAGATCGACGGCATGGGGACGTCGAACCGATCCAAGGCGTTCCAGGACGTCGCGTGGCAGAACCTCGGCGACGCCGGATTCCCGGATCGGATTCTCTGGCACAAGGCTGCGGCGGCGAAGTATCCGTGGTACGACATCACCCGCGTCGGCATCTACGGGACGTCCGCGGGCGGACAGAACTCGCTCGGCGGTCTGCTCTTCCATCCGGAGTTCTAC
>DASQHH010000592.1:0-9116 GCA_035632195.1 Vicinamibacterales bacterium | reverse complement strand
GTGCTGACCTACAAGTGGGGTACCGCCGACGAAGATGCGGTGCGCGAGCAGTTCGTGCAACGCGGCGCGCGCGAACCCGACATCGTCCGCGCCGACGTCGGCAACGGGGAAGACACGGCAGCGCTGATGGACTATCTGCGCTCGACGGGCGACGGTGTCGGCGTGTTCGTCAGCAACGTATCCGCGGCGCTGGTCACCGAGAAACTGGAGGACTACTCGCCGAAGGCGCTGTTCCGCAGCATCGAATACAGCGCCTGGCCGCTCTACGACTACACGGTCCGGCTGCGCGACGCGTTCGGCGCGTATCCGCGATACGTCATCGGCCTTTCTTCGACGGGCGTCGACAGCTACTCGCGCGGGTACGACTTCATGGCCGCCAGCAAGGCGGTCATGGAGACGCTGTGCCGATACCTGAGCTATCGGCTCGAAGCCGACGGCGTCCGCGTCAACGTCGTCCGCACCTGCAACGTCAGAACGCTTGCGCTCGAAGACACGTTCGGGCGCGACTTCGCGGCCTTCGCCGGCCGATTCACGCGTCCGGAGCATGCCATCACTCCCGCCGAAGTCGGCGAAGCGATTCTGGCCCTCGCCAGCGGTCTGCTGGACGGCGTGAGCGGACAGGTGATTACGGTGGATCGCGGGATCACGTTCTTCGACAACATCATGCACTTGTATCAGGAGCGCGGGCGGCTGCAGCTGGCCTGACGCCATGGCACCCCCGCTCGCGTGGATCTTCCCCGGCCAGAACTCGCGGTATCCGTCGATGCTCGAGAAGCTCGTCGTCCGCGACCGCGAGAATCGCCGGTGGATCGAGCGGGCGTCCGACGTGCTCGGCCGGGATCTCGCGCGACACTATCGGGCCGAAAACGCCGACGTGTTCGCGCGGAACCGCGACGTCCAGGTCGGCGTCTTCCTCGCCAACCATCTTCACTGGCAGAACCTCGAGCGCGCGGGCCTCACGGCTGCGTGCTCCGCGGGTCTGAGCCTTGGCGAATACAACCACCTCGTTCACATCGGCGCGCTCGAATTCGACGACGCCGTACGTTTGTTGGAAGCGCGCGGAACGGAATACGAGCAGGGGCCGCCGGGGAAGATGGCAGCGGGCTTTCCGGTCGCTCTCGAAGAGCTCGCGCCGCTCTTGGAGGATCTCGGACTCGACGATCGCCTCGGAGTAGCGATGATCAATACGCCGAAGCAGATCGTGCTGTCCGGAGACGCTGAGGCGGTCGATGAGGGCGCGTCGCGCGCTGAGGACGCCCTCGCGACCGAGACCGCCGTCGTCGAACGCAGCATTCCGATGCATTCGCCGCTGTTCCGGGGGGTCGCCGATCGCTTTCGCTCGGCGCTCGGAGCGGTCCGCTGGCGCCGGCCCGCACGGCCTTACGTCTCGAACGTCAATGGACGAATCGAACCCGACCCGACGCCCGACGTCTTCGTGGATGTGCTTTCACGCCACGTATGCGGCACCGTCCGGTGGCGCGACTGCGTGGAGGCCGTCGCAGCGGCGGCGCCCGAGGCGATATTCGTCGAGACGGGGCCGAAAGCGGTCCTGACCGGATTCTTCGGCCGGAAGTGGCTGTCGCCGATCCGTTTCGCGACCGACGCCGCCGCCGACTTCGAAGCCGGTCTGGACGCGCTCATCGAGAGACTCTTGCATGAACCTGACGGCCCTGCCGCAGTCGCTGGCTAAGCGCGTGGACCGCGCTCCGCTCTGGGCGCCGTCCGGCGATGCCGGAGCGGTGTCGATCGGCCGCGACGGCATCGAGCGCCTGATCCCGCATCGCGATCCGTTTCTCCTCGTGGACCAGATCACCGCGATCGATCTGGAGGCACGCGCGATCTGCGGCCGACGGCGGATCGATCCCTGCGACCCGGTCTTCCGCGGCCATTTTCCGGGGCGGCCGGTGTACCCCGGAGTACTCCAGCTCGAGATGATCGGCCAGCTCGGACTCTGTCTGCTGCACTTTCTCGCGGCGGGTTCGACCGCGGTGACCGAAGAGACGAGGCCTCGCGACGCTCGCGCGGTGCGCATTCCGTTCGCACAGTTCCAGGCGCCGATACTGCCGGGCGACGACCTTTCGCTCGTGTGCCAGGCGCTCGAGCTCGATGACCTCATCGGTGTGTGCGCGGGACAGATCTGGCGGGACGGGACGCTGTGCTCGTTCGGACTCATGGAGGTCTACTTTGTCGACGGGTAAGCGCATCGTCGTCACCGGCATGTCGATCAACACGCCGCTCGGCGACACGCTGGACGCCTTTCTGTCAGCGCTATTCGCCGGACGGTCGGCCATCAGCCGCTGGAAGTCGATCGATGCGGATCCGATCTATTCCAAGGTCGGCGGCGACCTCTCACAGTACGACGTCGAAGACAAGATGCTGCGGCTCCAGGGCTGTACGCCGGAAACGATCGGGCGCCGGTTGCGGCGTCTCGTACCGCGGTCGCCGTGGTCGACGCGCCTGACGATGCTGAGCGCCGTCGACGCGTGGATCGACGCCGGCTGGCGGATTGCGGCGCCCGCCGCCGGCGAGGTGGCGACCGTCGTCGCCGGGCACAACCTGAACCAGCGCCACCAGTACGCGCAGCGGCTGCAGTTCGCCGAAGAGCCTGACTACATGGACTCGCTGCTCGCGCTGAACGGCCTCGATACCGATCATGCGGGCTGCGTGTCCGAGGTGCTGCAGCTGCGCGGACCGCTGTACACGGTCGGCGCGGCGTGCGCGAGCGGCAACGTCGCCCTGCGCTGCGCGGTCGACGAAATCCGCCATCACGGCATGCAGGGGGCGATGGTCGTGGGCGCCGCGCTGGATTTCTCGCCGCTCGAGCTGCACGCGATGGCTCTCATGGGCGCGATCACATTTCAGAGCTTCAACGATGCGCCGGCGTCCGCCAGCCGCCCGTACGACACGCGCCGCGAAGGGTTCGTGCCGGCCCACGGCTGCGGCGCGCTCGTGCTCGAACCCCTCGATGCCGCGCTCGCGCGCGGCGCACGGATTCACGCCGAGGTTCTCGCGGTCGAGGCGAACAGCGACGGCAATCACCTGCCGCAGCCCTCCGAAGACGGCCAGGCCGCGCTGATGCGGCAGGCGCTGGACCGATCGGGCACGCATCCGTCGCAGGTGGACTTCATCAGCGCGCACGCGACGTCGACGCCCCTCGGCGACCTCACCGAGATCCGATCGATCAAGCGCGTGTTCGGAGAGCACGCATACCGCCTGAAGCTGAACGCCGCCAAATCGATGCTGGGCCACACCTGCTGGGCCTCGCCGGTCGTCGAGACGATCGCGGCGATCCTGCAGATGCGTGCGGGCCGGCTGCACCAGTCGATCAACATCGACGAGCTCGACCCCGAAGTGGATCTCGACGTCTGCCGCGATCGGCCGATCGACTGGCCCGTGCGCTGCCTGATGAAGAACTCCTTCGGTTTCGGCGGGATCAACTGCGTCAGCATCCTTCGGCATTGGGATCCCGCGGGTGCGGCGTCATGAACTTCTTCGTCACGGGCGGCTCCAGGGGCATCGGCGAATCGATCGTTCGCGACGCGGCGCATGCCGGACATGACGTCGCGTTCACATACCATTCCCGCGCGGACGAAGCGGCCGAAGTCGAACGACGCGTCCGCTGCGAGAACGGCACGCGTGTGAAGGCGTATCAAATGGACGTCAGCGACTCCGCCTCCGTCGAGGATGCGGGAGACCGGATCCTCGAGGAGTTCGGCCGCGTCGACGTGGTCGTCTCGAACGCCGGCATCAATCGCCCCAACCTGCTCGTCAACATGACCGACGAGGAGTGGGACGAGGTCGTGTCGACCAATCTGACGGGCGCCTTCTACGTGGCTCGATACTTTCTGCCGTCGATGATCGGTCAGCGTTTCGGACGCTTCATTCTGATTTCTTCGCTCGGAGCCCGCGGCATCACCGGGCAGGCCAACTACTGCGCGAGCAAAGCCGGTCTCCACGGCCTGGCGTGGGCGATTGCCAAGGAGTATGGCCGTCGCAACATCACGGCCAATGTCGTCGTTCCCGGAGTGTTCGACACCGACATGACGCGGAGCGGCCTGTCCACGACGAATCGCGAATTCTGGATCCAGTACTGTCCGCTCGGCCGCCTCGGACAGCTCGACGAGCTGTCGAAGCTGGTGACGTTTCTGGCGTCCGACGGCGCGGGTTTCATCAACGGTCAGGAAATCGCCGTGCATGGCGGGCTGGACTGGGCGCCGTGAACCCGGTCGGCCCTGTGGGCATCGCCAAGATCGGCGTCTACCCCTGCAGCCTCTCGCTGTCGCTGCCGGCGTTGTGCGAGGCGCGCAATCGGCGGCCGGACGACATCTGCGCCCCGATGATGCTGGAAGAGCGATCGCTCAATCCGAACTGGGAAGATCCCGTCACGATGGCGGTGAACGCCGCCAACTCGATTCTCACCGACGATGACCGCCGGTCGGTCGAGCTGCTCGTTGTCGCCAGCGAGAGCGGCGTGGACTTCGAGAAGCCGATCAGCACGTGGGTGCAGCGCTACGCCGGCCTGTCCGCGAACTGCCGGAACTTCGAGGTGAAGCACGCGTGCTACGGCGGAACGGCCGGCCTGCAGATGGCGGCATCGTGGCTCGCCTCGAGCGCTCCCGATGGCGCGAAGGCGCTGGTCGTCGCGACCGACCAGAGCCGTTCGCATTTCGGCAAGCCATGGGAGTTCGTGCTCGGTGCCGGTGCCGCAGCGGTCCTCTTGTCGCGGGAGCCGGCGCTGCTCGAATTGGAGCTCGGCCGCTGCGGGTACTGGACGAACGAGATTGCGGACCTCACGAGACCGACCGCGCGGGTCGAGACGGGCAACAGCGAAACGAGCCTCGTCTCGTATCTCGACGCGCTCGAGGGCGCCTATCAGCACTTCGTCGTCCGCGTGCCCGAGGCGCGGAGCTTCGACGAGTACTTCGATCGCCATGTCTACCACATGCCGTTCGGCGGCATGGCGTGGCGCGCGCACAAGACGATGCTGCGCGCTGCGGGGAGCGGCATCAGCAAGCGCGAGGCGTGGGACAACTTCGAGCGCAAGGGGCTCGCCGCGCTGCGCTACGCGAGCAGGATGGGGGCGACGTACTCGGCGAGCACCTTCATCGGGTTGCTGGCGTTGATCGACGGCACGCCCGACATCCGGCAGGGCGAGCGAGTATCGATGTTCTCGTACGGTTCGGGCTGTTGCGCCGAGTTCTATTGCGCTCGAATCGGTCCGGACGCCGCGGGCGCCGCCCGTCGGGCGCGTCTGCCGCAGCAGCTCGACGCGCGCCGGCACGTGTCGATTGATGAATACGAAGCGATCGAACGTCAGCGCTTCGAGTGGACGGAATGCGGCGATTATCGCGTGTCCGAGGACCTGCTAGGCGACTGGTACGACCGCTTCTATCGCGGACGCGATCTCCTGGTGTTTCGCGGCATGTCCGACTTCTACCGGCAGTACGCATGGAGCTGACGGACGCGGCGGTCGTGCGGCTTCCGGCGCTGCTCGACGCGTCGAGCGTGGCGGCAATGCGCGGCGCTCTGACGCGCGCGTCCGAAGACGGGTCTGCGCGCGCGATCGTGCTGCGAGGTGCATCGCCCGGCGTCTTCTGCCGCGGGCTCGACTTCGCCGCGCTTGCGCCAGGGGAGGATCCCGAACCGGCCATCCAGACCTTTGCCGCATCGCTGTTCGCGATTCGCACCTGTTCGAAGCCGGTCCTGTGCGTCGTCGACGGCGAAGCCGCAGGCGGCGGCGTCGGCGTGGCGGCCGCAGCGGACGCGGTCATCGCAACGCCCGGAGCGTCATTCGCCCTGCCCGAGCTGCTGTTCGGCCTGGCGCCGGCGATCGTGCTGCCGTACCTGGCCGAGCGCGTCGCCGTTCAGAAACTGCGGTGGCTCGCGCTCAGCTCCGAGCGCATCGACGCGTGCGCGGCGATGCAGCTGGGCCTCGTCGATCGCATCATGCCCTCGGAGGAATGCGCAGGCGCGATCGCCTCCTGGATCGCACGCCTCAAGCGCGCACGTCCGGAAGCCGTTGCGTCCTGGAAGCGGATGACGCTGACGCCGCCGCCGATCGGCGGTACGAACGGTGTTCAGGCGACTCTTCAGAGTCTGAGTGATACACGAATAGGGGACCGTCTCCGGCGCTTCGCCGAGGACGGCGAGCCGCCGTGGACGGCAGACCGGTCATGACTGCGGCGTTGACCGACCTCACCGTCGACGACTCCGGCGTCGCCGTTCTGACGCTTCGCGACGAGCGCGGAAAGAACGCGCTATCGATGGAGATGGTGGCGGAGCTCGAGGCCGGAATCGAGCTGATCCGCCGGCGCGACGATGTGAGAGTGCTCGTGCTCGCCGGGACGGAGAATTACTTCTGCACCGGCGCGAACCGGGCTGTTCTCGAGGCGATCGCCGCCGGCCGTGTTGCGCCGCGCGACCTGCTGCTGCCGCGGCTCCTGCTCGACATCCCGGTACCGGTGATCGCGGCGATGGCCGGCCACGCGATCGGCGGCGGCCTGGCGGTGGCGATTTGCGCCGACATCACGATCGCCGCGAGCGAGAGCCGCTACGGCGCGACCTTCATGCAGTACGGCTTCACGCCGGGCCTGGGGATGACGCGTCTGCTCGAGTACGTGATGGGCCCGCCGCTCGCTCACGAGCTGCTGCTGACCGGCGCGACGTTTCGCGGCAGCCGGTTCGAGCGTCACGGCGCGTTTACCTACGTGTTGCCGCGCGCTGACGTCGTGGAGAAGGCGCGCGCGATCGCCGCCGACCTTTCGGGCAGGCCGCGGCGGCCGCTGGCGCTCCTGAAGGCGGCGCTGTCGCGACCGAAGCGCGAGCTGTTCGAGGCGGCACGGACGCACGAGAGCGCGATGCACGAGGCAACCTTCGGCACGGCGGACGTAGCGCGGTTAATCCAGCAGCTGGAATAGGAGTCCTGCGGCCATGTACACCGTCGATCCGCGCACGTTGAACCTGGCCGACTTCTATGCCGGGCACGACACCGATCCGCTGGAGGCGCCGCCCGAATTCAGCGAGTGGGCCCGCGCGACCGCGCGGGAGCAGGGGCTGTTCCAGCAGCCCCTGGCGGCGTCGGCCGGACCGCGCACGAAGCTGATCGTCGACGGCCGCGAGCGCGACGTCATCAATCTCGGCTCGCTCGATTACCTCGGTCTCAACCGGCACCCCGCGATTGCGGCCGCCATCACGGAGAGCCTCGCACGGTGGGGCGTCGGCGCGTGTGGCGTGCCGCTCCTCACCGGCATGTCCGTCGTCCAGCGTCAGCTCGAGGATGAGATGTCGGCGATGCTCGGCCGCGAGGACGCCATGCTGTTTCCGAGCGGATTCTCCGGGGGAGTCGGGCTGATGCTGGCGCTCCTCAGGGCCGGCGACGTCGCAATCGCCGATGCCAAGGCGCACATGTGCTGGCTCGATGGCATCCGCAGCACGGGCGCGCAGCTGAAGATGTTTCCGCACGGCGACCTCGATGCCCTGGCGGCGCTTCTCGACAAGCATCGCGCCGCCCGGCGTATTGTCGTCGTGGACGGCCTGTACTCGATGGACGGCGATGTCGCCGATCTGCCCGCCATCCTCGATGTCTGCGACGCGTTCAGGGTCGGCCTCGTCGTCGACGAAGCGCACAGCATCTTCGCGTTGGGCCGGACCGGCGGCGGCGCGACCGAGCAGTTGGGCGTCGAGAAGCGGGTGCGGCTGCTGTTCGGCACGTTCTCGAAAGGGTTGGCGATGCTCGGCGGCTTTGCGTCCGGGGGCGCGGACCTTCTCAGATACGCGCGGCTGTACGCGCACCCGTTCGGATTCTCAGCAGCGCTACCGCCCGCGTACGCGTCCGGCGTGCTGGCGGCGACACGAATCGCCCGCGCGGGCACCGACCTGCGCGAGCGTCTCGACGAAAACGCGCGGTACTTCCGGAACGCGCTGCGCGGGATGGGCCTCGATACGGGTGCGTCGACCACGCACGTGATTCCGATCATCTTCAAAGATCGCCAGTTCCTCTACGAGTCAGGGCTGCGGCTTCGCGACCGCGGTGTGTACGTCGTGCCGGTCGACTATCCCGCTGTCCCCGAAGACGCGGTGCGATTCCGCATCGCGATCTCCGCCGCGCACACGCGCGCCGATCTGGACGAAGCGCTGAGCGTCATCGAGGACGTGGTCGCGCGGCCGCTGCGTGCAAAGAGCACCGCGGCGGTCGGATGATCCTGGTCGAGAGCCCGGCGATACTCCCCAAGTGCGTCGCACATGTCAGTGCGACGGTCGAGCTCGACGGCGCCGAAAACCCCGAGGCGATCGCGCCCGGGATTCGTCTGCCGCAGCGGCTTCGCACGGCCGTGCGCTCGCGACAGGTCGAATTCCTTGCCGGGCGGGCCTGCGCCGAACGCGCGATCGCGAGACTCGACCCTGATCGGCGCCGTTTTGTCGTTCGCACGCTTCGGAGCGGCGCACCGCGATTTCCGCCGGCGCTTGCCGGTTCGATCACGCATGCAGCCGGCTTCGTGTCTGCCGCGGTTGCGCACCGCTCGGACGTGGCGGCGATCGGGATCGACTCGGAACACGTCGCCGCCAGCCGGCGTGCGTCGCGTGTCATGCCGCGGGTTGCCGCCGCTCGCGAACTGGAATGGGCCGTCCGAGGCGCATGCCTGGACCGTGAAACGGCCATAACGCTTCTGTTTTCGGCGAAGGAATCGCTGTTCAAAGCGCTCTATGCCCGGGTGGGCCGGCAGTTCGACTTCCTCGACGCGTGCATCGAGGTGTCCGGCGGATCGTCGGGGTCGCTGCGCGCGCTGTTGCTGGTGACGCTGAGCGATCGCGCTCGGAAGGGTGCGGCGTTCGACGGACGGTTCGTCATTCGCGACGGTTTTGTGCACACGGCGGTGGTGATTCCGCCGCCATGAGTTTCAGCGGACTCGCAGATCGGTCGGCACTCGAGCTTGCCGCGCTGATTCGAAGCGGCGGTGTGTCGAGCGAGGAGGTCGTCCGGCTCTTTCTGGATCAAATCGACAGGCAGAACGGGCGGGTGCAGGCGTTCGTTTCCGTGTTCCGCCGTTCAATCGCCGTTGCCCGGCGGAAGGACGCCCTCCGGCGGCGTCGCCGGGTGCGTCATGCGCCGTTCGACG
>DASQHH010000591.1:0-3423 GCA_035632195.1 Vicinamibacterales bacterium | reverse complement strand
GCGCGCGGCGTGGACGCGCGCGCGCGCGCCTCCAGCGCCGGTCCGGTGCACAGAAGAAGCGTCAGGGCGAGCACCGTAAGGACGGCCGCCGTCGTCAACCGCTCCCAACGATCTCGCTCCGCCGCCAGCTCCGAGGCTTCGACATCGGCTTCGACCAGGACTCCACCGCCAATCGACGGAACGGCGAATGTAAAGCTCGACTGATTCCGCTGCGGCGGTCGCGGCGTCGTCACCGACCGGTCGGCCACGCCGGCCTGCCGCAGCCGCGCGTTCGCGATGCTTGTCGGGATGACGAATGCGGGCGTTGCCGACGGTTGTGCATCGTCGCTGGCGATCGACTCCTCGACGACGATCGATGCGGCAGAGGACGCCGCGTCCGGGAGCGCCGAGGCCCCAACTGGAACGGGCTGGACACGCACCAGCCGCGGTCCGATTGCGGACTGGGCGAGCAATACCGTCCCGGGGCCCGTCGCGCGCTCCGTGGGCAGGTCGGAGACGCGACCCGCCCAGGCGATGGGCGCGCCGCTTCGGTCGTACACCGTCACGCCGGGGGCGCCTTCAGCCTCGGCGGGTAGTGCGCGGGCGGTGATGTCGAACAGCCGGCGCAGCGCGGCGGGATCGCGCGGAGCATCGCGAATCGTGTCGCGATCGGCAGCGACGCTGTCGGAAACGGCGCGCAGGCGGTCGGCGATGTCGTCGACGCGCTGACGCACTTCGCGCTCGACGCGCGCCGCGGCGTCCGCGTCGGTGGCGCCGAAGCGCGCCCGCGTCAGGCCCCAGCCGGCCAGGGCGACCGCCAGCGCGGCCGCGATGCCGGCGCGGACGATGCGCGTGAGGTGGATCACGTCCAGTCTCAGGATACACGGGTGCTAGTATGGAGATCGATTGAACCTGAAAGACCTGTTCAAGCGCGGCGCGCTGCTCGCCGCGGCGAACTGGCCGGTCGTCGTCATCCAGTTCCTGGCCGAAACGACCTATCAGGCCCTCCTGATGGTGCCTCTGGTTGGCGCCGCGGTGCTTGTCGCAGTGCTGCTGGGCGCGGACGTCGCGGAGCTGCTGCAGGGGTCTCTTCGCGACATCTTTACGACCATCGCCAACGCGCTGCTCGAGCAGCCGATCGCGCTGGCGGCGTTCGTCGCGTCCTTCGCGCTGGCGCTGCTCGGCGGATCGGCGCTGACATTCGTGGTCAAGAGCGGCACGGTCGACGTGCTGGTCGGCGCGGCTGCGGGGGCCGGGCCGGTGGAGCGTGAGCCGCTGACGCTCGAAACGCTGACCGCAGCAGCGCGCTTCTCGCTGCCGCGGTTCACCAACGGGTGCTCGCGGCTTTATCGTCCGTATCTGATTCTGGGCGGACTCCTCATGGCCGTCTACGGGGTGTCCCTGGCGGGATACGTCGTCTTCGTGTTCTACGGGTATCGCGCCGCCGGGAGCGGGATCTTCGTCCTCGGCTGGACGTTCATCGCCGCGCTGGCAACGGCCGCGCTGATTGGGTGGTTCACAATCGTCAACCTGCTGTATCTGCTCACCCAGATCGCCATTGCTGTCGAATCGACCGAAGTGGTCCGGGGTGCGGCCGCCGTGTTCGACGGGTTCCGTGCGGCGTTGCGTTTCGTCCGCGCGGAGTTCCGCGAACTGGCCGCCGTGTTCGGTGTCGTCGTCGTCCTGGTGGTGGTGGCGACGCTGGCGTCGTGGCTTGCGTGGTCGGGCGTGGCGCTCATCGCGTTCGTGCCACTCATCGGGCTGGCGATCGTTCCGCTGCAGATCGTCGCGCTCGCGTTGCGCGGTCTGCTCTTCGAGTACCTCGGCCTGACCGCGCTCGGCGCCTACCTCGCGCTCTACACGGGATCCGCGGCGCGGCCTTTCAGTCCTGTCCTCGTGCCGCGGACGCCCCTGGCAACGACAAGGGCGGGAGGGTCGTAATTGCGCTCGTGAGGGGTACGATCGAGGTTCCCGGCGTCGGATCGGCGGTGCGCGCAACGAGCGACACGGTGGCGCCCTTCGCGATGTCGCCCGTCACGAGCATCACCTGCGGCTGTCCGCTTGCGGCGTCGACGACCAGCGTAGGCGGCGCAGCGGGCTCGGGCGCGACGGCAAGCGTCCCCAGGACCGAGCCGTCCTTCGCGTTGTATGTCGGCAAGGCTGCCGCGTTCCCCGATACGATGATTGTCGAACCGACACGAATGGGTCCCGAGGTCGGCCGCAGCGGGAGCTGTTTCATCCAATGCTGCACCCCGCTGCGACGGCTCACGGCGCGCAGCACGTTGTCGAACGCCACGAAATAGATCCGGTCATCGTCGTACGCCGGCACGCCGATTACGGCAGCGCCGGTGCGCATCGATCGCCATCCGACGTCGCCCGTATCGGCCTCGAGGCAATACAAATAGTGGTCGGTCGAGCCGACGTAGATGCGCTCGTCGAGGGCGAGAATGTCGGTGGGATCCCCGCCGAGCCGTCTCTGCCACACTGGCTCGCCTGTGGTGACGTTCAGCGCGGCGACGGTCGCGTTCGCGAGCGGGACGTAAACGCGGTCAGCGGCCAGCGCCGGTCGCGCGCGCGCGGCGACGTTCAATTCGCGCTGCCAGATGATTCGTCCGTCCGCTCCGCTGATAGCGACGATCCGGGCGTCGGTCGTGGCGATGACCAGCCATCCGTTGTCCCACACCGGCGGGACGGCGAGCGGACGGTCGAACGGCAAACGCCAGGCAGCCGATCCATCATCGGCGTGGAGTGCCACAATGGCGCCAGACTCGGGATAAAAGACGAGATCGCCACCAGCGGCCAGCGGCATCGCCGGCGCAGCCCCCACGGTCCAGATCATCGTGCCCGACTTGAGGTCGTACGCGGCGAGGCGATCGCCCGCAATGGGAATGAATCCGCGCCCGCCGTCGAATACCGGCGCCGATTCAGGCGCGAGCGGGTTGTTCAGTGCGAGCGACCAGATGGGGCGCGTTGGGAAGAAGGGAAGGGTCGGCGGCGTCGCGTCCGCGAGCAACGCAATCACGGCAAGTGCACTACAACATCTAGTGGTGACCGCCGGACCCACCCCGTTATAATAGCGTTGTCCGCTGGCCGCTTCGTGACCCATCAAAGCCTGCTCGTTCTGGATTTTGGCTCGCAGTACACACAGCTGATCGCCCGCCGCCTGCGGGAGCTGTCCGTGTACTCGGAGGTCTGGGCGCCGGATACGCCGGCCGCGAAGATTGCGGCGCGAAAACCGTCCGGCGTCATCTTGTCGGGCGGCCCGAAGAGCGTCTCGGATCCCGGCGCTCCCCAATGCGATCCCGCGTTGTTCGATCTCGGCGTGCCTGTGCTCGGGATCTGCTACGGCATGCAGTTGATGGCGCACGCACTCGGCGGCCGTGTCGCGCCCGCGCCGCAGCGGGAATTCGGCCACGCGATAGTGAGCCTCTGTGGACCGGGTCC
>DASQHH010000590.1:0-10041 GCA_035632195.1 Vicinamibacterales bacterium | reverse complement strand
TGCGGCGATGGACAAGTCGCTGACGCCGCCGGCGCTCGTCCTGCTCGACGAGGTCGGCTCCGGAACCGATCCCATCGAAGGCGGCGCGCTCGGCGTCGCCATCGTCGATCACTTCCGCCGGCGCGGCGCGACGGTGATTGCAACGAGCCACTACGATGCGCTCAAGACGTACGCTTCGACGACGGACGGCGTGGCCAGCGCGGCGTTCGGATTCGACGCTGAGACGTTCGCGCCGACCTATCAGCTGTTGTACGGGTCGCCCGGGCGCAGCCTGGCCATCGAGATCGCCGCGCGGCTGGGATTGAACGCGTCGGTGGTGGCCGCCGCGCGCGACAACATGTCTGCGCGCGAGGCACAGCTCGCCGAGCACCTCGCGAAAATCGACCGCGACATGCGCGCGCTCGAGCACGAGCAGCGGCTGGCCGCGAAGGAGCGCGAGACGCTGCGCGACGCCGAAACGCGGATGCACCAGCGGGAGGAGACGCTCCGTCAGCGCGAGGAGACGCATCGCCGTCGGCTGAACGACGAGCTCGACGCGCAGGTGCGGCAGGCGCGCAGGGACATCGATGCGGTCGTCGACGAACTGAAAGCCAGGAGCGCCGCGTTCGCGAGCGCGCCACGGCTCGTGTCCACCGGTGAAACCGGCGCTGCACGCAGCGATGCGCGCGCTGCGGTCGACGAGGCCGTCCGCCGCGCGCTCGCGGGTGAGACCGGGACGCCCTCTGCGTCCTCTGCGTCCTCCCAATCCGCGATCATCAGTCCGCAATCCGCAATCCACGAGGTCGCCGTAGGCGACCGAGTGGTGGTCGGAGGACTGGGACTGGAAGGCGTCGTCACCGCAGTTCACGACGGGACCGCCGAGCTCGAGGTCCGCGGGAAGCGGATGCGTGCAAGCACTCGCGACCTGCGCGTGATCGTCGGCGCGGCAGCCGCCGCGCAGGCTCCGGCGAAGGTCCGCGTGAACGTCGACCTGCGGCCGCGCGACGGCGCCGGCGCGGACCTGAACGTCATCGGCTGCACGGTCGACGAAGCGATCGCGCGCGCCGAGAGGTTCCTCGACGAATCGCTGCTGACCGATCAGCGCATCGTGCGGCTGATTCACGGCTACGGCACCGGTCAGTTGAAGCGGGCGCTCACCGGGTTTCTGCAGCAGCATCCGCTGGTCGCGCGCTTCGCGACCGCGCCGCCGGAACAGGGCGGCGGCGGTGTCACGGTTGTGGAACTGAAGGACTGATGCGCGCAATGACACTACGGGTGCCGGGTGCCGCGTGCCCCGTGCCACGTGCTTGGTGCACCGCGACACTACGGGTGCCGGGTGCCGGTTGCCCCGTGCCACGTGCTTGGTGCACGGTGCACCGGCACGGAGCACCATGCACCAGGCACCATGCACCAGGCACCAGGCACCAGGCACCCGGCACCAGATGCCAGGCACCAGCCACCTGCTGATGGGGTTGTTCCCGCAGCAGTTCATCGACGATCTGCGGCTGCACGCAGACATCGTGCGCGTCGTCCAGGAATACGTGCCGCTGCGCAAGGCCGGACGCACCTACAAGGGCCTGTGTCCGTTCCACTCCGAGAAGACGCCGTCGTTCAACGTCGATCCCGACAAGGGATTCTTCCACTGCTTCGGCTGCGGGAAGGGCGGCGACGTCTTCACGTTCGTCTGCGAGCACGAGAAGGTGGACTTCCCGGAGGCCGTCCGGATGCTGGCGCAGAAGTTCGGGCTGACACTGCCCGAGCCGGCCGAGGGCACGTCCGACGATTCCCGCCGTGACGCCGCCGTACGCGAAGCGCTGCTGAAGGTTCACGAGGCGGCAGCAGCGTATTTCCGCGAGCAGCTCGCAACGCCGGCCGGCAGCCGGGCCCGCCAGCAGCTTGCCGCGCGCGACGTCACGCAGAAGACGATCGACGAGCTCGGCCTCGGCTACGCGCCGAACACCCGCGACGGACTGAAGTCCCGGTTGTTGAAGGATGGCTTCTCACAGACGCTGCTGCTCCAGAGCGGCTTGATTGTTCAGAGAGATAACGGCGAAGTTGTCGACCGCTTCCGTGGGCGGCTGATGGTCCCGATCTGCCGCGACTCCGGCCCGGTCGTCGCCTTTGGCGGCCGGGCGATGGACGAAGGGCAGAATCCCAAGTATCTGAATTCGCCGGAAACGCCGATTTACTCCAAGAGCCGCACGCTGTACGGCCTGAATCTGACGAAGAACCTGATTCGGAAGGCCGATTTCGCCGTCCTGGTCGAAGGGTATTTCGACTTTGCTCAGTTGTTCCAGTCAGAAGCGGCGCCTGCGGTGGCCTCCTGCGGGACGGCGCTGACCGAGCAGCAGGCGCACCTGCTTCGGCGGTTCACGTCCAAGGTCGTGCTGAGCTACGACCCCGACGCAGCCGGCCAGGGCGCAGCCGCCCGATCCTGTGAACTGCTGGTGGCAGAAGGCTTTGACGTCAACGTCGTCGTGCTGGATCGCGGCGAAGATCCCGATACGTTCATTCGAAAGCAGGGCGCGGCGCGCTATCGTGAAAGATTGCGCAGGTCGCAGCCGTATTTGGAGTACCTGCTCGATCGCGCGGCGGCGGGTCTCGATCTGGGACACGCGGACAAGCGCCGCGAGTTCCTGGAGCGGATGCTCAAAGTGGCAGCGATTATTCCGGAGCCGGCGGCACGGGACCAGTTCGCAGACCGTATCGCCCACAAGGCGCGCATTACCGAGGATGTCGTGCGGGCGGAAATCCGCAAGGCAGCCGTCAACAAGCAGACCGTGGTCACGACCCGGGAGGTCCCCTCGTTCGGACAGTTGAAAGACGCCGAAAAGGCGCTAATCTGGTGGATTATCAACGAGCCAGGGGAGGCCGACGCCACTCTGGCCGATATCCAGGACGAAGACCTCGAGGACCTGGTCACGCGGGAGGTCTTCCAGGCAGCCCGAAATCTGCAAAAAGAGTCGTCGGGGTTCTTACCATCGAGCCTGATCCAGCGTCTAAGTACAGTGAACGCTCAGCTCGTCACCCGGATCGCCACCGGTAAGGCCCCCCCGGTCACTATCGTCCACGACTGCGTCGCCGCCCTCCGGCGGCGGCATTTGGATCGGGAGCGTGCGGCAATTCAGCGGGAAATCGATAGACTTCAGCAGCTCGGGGCAGTTCAATACGGAAACGAGATAAACGACTTATGGCAGCGGAAAAAAGACCTACTGCACCGCATCGAGGAACTGACGTAGGCGGCGACCTTTCGATCGAGGAGAAGTACGACGAGGTCCGGCAGCTCATCAACATCGGCAAGGAGAAGGGCTACCTTCTCTATGATGAGGTGAACGAGCTCCTGCCGTCGGAGATCACGTCCTCCGACGAGCTCGACGACCTCTTCAATACGTTCGGCAGCGCCGGCATCGAAGTCATCGATTCCGATCAGAAGTATCTGCGCGACGGCGAGAAGCCGATCGACCGCACGCAGGAAGGCGCCGAGGAGGTCGAGCTCGATCTCACGCCCGGCGCGCTCGACAAGACCAACGACCCCGTCCGCATGTATCTGCGCGAGATGGGGACGGTGCCGCTCCTCACCCGCGAGGGCGAAGTCGAGATTGCGCGTCGGATCGAGCGCGGCAAGCTGGCCGTCATCAAGTCGATTTCGCGGACGCCGCTCATCTCGAAGAAGGTCATCGAGCTCGGCGACCAGCTGCACACCGGCGAGCGGACGATCCGCGAACTGGTCATCTTCAACGACGAGGAGATCACCGACGAGCGCATCGCCGAGCGCGCCCGCCAGGTGCAGAAGCAGATCGACGCCGTGCGCAAGGCGCGCGCGAACCTCGACAAGTGGCAGGAGAAGCTGCGTGAAACGGCGCCCGCGAAGCCGAAGGACCGGCGCTCCTACCGGAAGTACCGCAAGGTCATGTTCGAGACCATGCGGGCGCACGTGGAGCTGTCGCAGCGGATCCGCGAAATCGAGTTCACCGAGTCGGTGAAGCGCCGCCTGATCGACGACATGAAGGAAGCCGTCGAGAGCGTCCGGCGCGAGCAGCGCGAGGTCGAGGCAATCGACCGGCTGCTGCACCCGAAGAACAAGAAGCCGATCAAGATGAAGGAGGACGATCGGAAGAACCTCCAGCGGCAGATCAAGGACGTCCGGACGAAAATCAAGGCGATGACCGACAGCCTCGAGCAGTCGCCGGACGAACTGAAGAAGACGCTCGACACGATCATCCGCGGCGAGTACCAGGCCGAGCAGGCGAAGAAGGAGCTCGTCGAAGCCAACCTCCGCCTCGTCGTGTCGATCGCGAAAAAGTACACGAACCGCGGCCTGCAGTTCCTGGACCTGATTCAGGAGGGCAACATCGGACTGATGAAGGCGGTCGACAAGTTCGAGTACCGCCGCGGCTACAAGTTCTCGACCTACGCGACGTGGTGGATCCGCCAGGCCATCACGCGCGCAATTGCGGACCAGGCGCGGACCATCCGCATCCCGGTCCACATGATCGAGACGATCAACAAGCTGATTCGCACGTCGCGCGCGCTGGTGCAGGAGCTCGGCCGGGAGCCGACGTCCGAGGAAATCGCCAAGCGCATGGACATTCCGGTCAGCAAGGTGCGCAAGGTCCTGAAGATTGCCCAGGAGCCCATCTCCCTGGAGACGCCCATCGGCGAGGAGGAAGATTCGCATCTGGGCGACTTCATCGAGGACCGGCAGGTGGTGTCGCCGGCCGAAGCCGTCATCAACCTGAATCTGAAGGAACAGACCGAGTCGGTCCTCAAGACGCTGACGCCGCGCGAAGAAAAGGTGATCAAGATGCGGTTCGGCGTCGGCGACGGCAGTGAGCACACGCTCGAAGAGGTCGGTCAGAGCTTCGCGGTCACGCGCGAACGCATCCGGCAGATCGAGGCGAAGGCGCTGCGAAAGCTCCGGCACCCGTCGCGGTCACGGAAGCTCCGCGCCTTCCTCGAAGGACGCACTTCCTAGGTCGATCGCCAGCACTTGCGGGTCGGTCGGACCGATCCGCAAGCTCGTTTCTCCGTTCCCTCGGCTCATCTCTTCGTCCCCTCACCATATCTGTCTGTTCCGCCGATTCATCCCTTACCGCACCAGCTCGGTTTGTTCCGCCACCCCATTCGTCTGTTCCTTCCCTTCGCTCGTTTCTTCCCTCCGCTCATTCGTTTGTCTCTACCCCTCCCTGATTTCCTCCGCGATCTCATTCGTTTGTTTCCTCCGTTCCTTCGTTTCTTCCGCTGCCTCGCTCGTTTGTTTCCTCCGCTCCCTCGTTTCTTCCGCGACCTCGCTCATGAGTTGCGTCACCTGACTCGTCGGCGACATCAGCGCGTCCATCCTGAGCCACTGCCCGTTCGCCTGTTCCGTCCGCTCATCCATCGGTGTCGCGAGCTCTCTCGTTTGTGTCCGCCGCCGACAGATTTGTTCAGTCCCTCCACTCGTCGGCCGGCAGAGCTCATTCTGCTGAAGGCGCCGTCCATTTTTCAGCGGCATCCGCTGGTTCATCTCTATCCCGAGGCGCCTCGCAACTCAATCGAGTGACACACTGTGGCAGTCGAGAGACCGCCTACGTCGCCGCACCACGCGCAAAGCATCTTGCCGGTCCTCATCTGCGGCCTGACGCTGCGCGGCGCGAGCCGGACCGAGGTCCAAGTCGTCGCGCCGGCACACGAAGGTCGCGCGACCCCGGTCCGTGTTGACATCAAAGCACTAACCTTAGAGCATCATGATGTGCGAACGACCCTGACGCTTGACGATGACGTGACGGCCAGACTCGAACGGCTTCGACGGAAGCGAAAGGCGTCGTTCAAGCAGATTGTCAACGACGCGATGCGGGCCGGTCTCGATGCGCTCGAGAAGCCGCGCCCCCTCAAGCCGTTCAGGACAATCCGTCCATCTCGGACCGAGCCTTATCGGCAACCTCGAACAACATCGAGGAGGTGCTCTCGCGCATCGAAGGCGACGATCACAAGTGATCCTCGTCGCCTTCGTACGCATCGCGACCAATTCCGCCGCCTTTCGTCCGCCGCTGAGCCCCGGCTGCCTGGCGCCATGTGCAGGAGTGGTTCGCCAGCCCCGTGGCATGGACGCCTGTGCCGGGTGAACATCACGGCACGGTGCTCGGCAACCTGATGGATGCGCCGCTCATGTCCAGCCGCCTCGTGTCGGACGCGCACCTGGCCGCGCCCGCGATCGAGCACGTTCTTACGCCGTGTTCGAACGACGGTGACTTTGCGAAGTTCCCGGAACTCAAATGGGAAAACCCGCTCGCTCGTTGACGGAGACTCGCGCATGATCACGCCACCGTTCCTGGTACCGCTGCTCGCTGCGCAGATCGTTGCGCAGGCGCCGCCGGCGCCCGTCTCCCCAGCCTGGGACAAAGGGATTCAGCCGATCTCGCGCGACAGCTATTACAACGCCATGGAGTGCGGCAAACAGCCTGGCGCGCGGCCGTCCTGCGTGTTCTACGACGCGGATCTCTGCAAGAACGACGACTTCGCACTGACGTTCTTCACGCCGTACAAGATGGTGTCCTATACGGTCTGGCAGGCCGTCAGCCACAAGCAGCCCGCGCCGCAGCCTGACTACGGCGCTGCGCAGCGGACGCGGGTGACGCTCGGCATCACGCCCGTAAAGGGGTCGAAGAATCCGATTACGGCGCTCGACATCAAGCGGGATGGCAAGGTCGTCAAGCCGGCGACGCAGACCGTCGACGAGGCCGGCGGTCGCTTCATCTTTGATGCGTCAGCGTTTGCGCCGACGAGCGACATCACGATCGACTTGATCGGGAAATCGTCGACCAGGACGTGCCGCGTCCCGGCGGACGTCCTCAAAACGTTTCGCTGATAGACTGAATTCGGGCCCATAGCTCAACGGTTAGAGCCGCCGGCTCATAATCGGCTGGTTCCAGGTTCAAGTCCTGGTGGGCCCACCATCGCGCTTCGCGCGATGGGTGTGCCCACCAGTCCTTGGGAAGCGCGGCGACTTGCTTCGCGCGTCGCCAGCGGTTCCAAGTCCTGGTAGTGTTCCGCGCGCCTTCCTCTCAATCGGCGCGACCGCTTCCAACTCCGGCAGCGCTTCCCCGCTGCGCGCGAGGGTTGTACGCACCGTCGTTGCGAAGCGGCGCGCAACCGGCCGAATCCTCCTCGCGCTTCGAGAACCCGAACCCGAACCCAGAACCCGAACCCAGAACCCGATTCAAGAACCCCGGAACCGTGAACCGGGAACCTTAAACCGTGAACCTTGAACCCCTTCCAGTAATCCTCACTGTTACAATCAATTCCGCTCTGGTGACAACCGCAACCACCTTCCCCGCTACCGTCAGCGGCCGCCCACCCCGCTCGGTCGCGTGGCTGCTGCTCGCCGGCGCGGCGGCGGCCGTCCTCCTCGTCGGTCTGACGACGACCGCCGTGCTGCTGTCGCGGCTGGCGACTGATGCGACCACGCCGGCGTTCTGGACGGCGTTCGCCGTCGCAAGCGGGCTGACAATTGCGAGTCTCGGCTTGCGCGCGCTGCGCTGGGTCTTCCTGCTGCGCCGGGTCGACAACACGCGGATCCCGATTCTCGACGCGTACATAGGCTACTTCTCAGGCTTAACGCTGCTCCTAGCGCCGCTGCTGCTCGGCGAAATCGCGATCCGCGCGTGGGTGCTGCGCGCCCGGGCGGGCGTGCCGCCGGCGCGGA
The DNA here is from genome assembly GCA_035632195.1 of Vicinamibacterales bacterium. Classification (GTDB taxonomy): domain Bacteria; phylum Acidobacteriota; class Vicinamibacteria; order Vicinamibacterales; family CAVVIG01; genus DASQHH01. The sequence continues at coordinate 2,378 of DASQHH010000590.1, read as the reverse complement.
CGGCCTTCGTCAATGTCTGGGAGCGGCTGCTCGATCTCACGGCGCTCCTCGCGATCGCCGGCGCAGTCGCCTTGATTGTCGAGGGACCAGGCTTCTCGACCGGCATGGCCATCGGCATCGTCGCCGCCACGTTCGTTCCGGCCGCGCGGGCAATCGCCGCGCGCTCGATCGCTGCGCTCGTGCAGCCCCTGGAACGAACGTCGCGGGCCGGACGCGGCGCCGCCGACGTCCGGCGTCTGCATGCGACGCGGACGTGGTCGGTCGCGCTTGCCGTTTCCGTCGCCGCATGGCTGCTGCCGGGCCTCGGCTTGTGGGCGTTCTTCCGCGCGGGCGTGCCGGGCGTCGGGGCTCTGGCGGCGGAGCTCGCCTACGCCCGATCGACGATCGCCGGCGCCCTCGTCCTCGCGCCCGGCGGGGTCGTCGTCGCAGGCACGCGTCTCATCGACGCGCTCGTCCGCGGAGGATTCGACAGCGGCGCGGCCGCGCTCGCCGTCTTCGGCATCCGCATGGCGACGGCGGGGGTCGCGACGGCCTTCGGCGCGGTGTTTCTCGCCGTGCACCTCCGCCGCCGCGCGGCGGACAGCGCGACGCACTTCGACGATATCGCGTCCGAGTACGACGTGCAGATTCCAGAGGCGCGCCGAGTCGCGCTCGTCGGCACCAAGACTGCGCTCATGCGCGAGGTCCTCGAGACCCGCGGCGTGGGCAGGCGCGGCCTGGACGTCGGATGCGGCCAGGGGTGGTACGTCGCGCGGATGCGGGAGCTCGGCTACGACGTCGCCGGCATCGACTCGTCGGCGGCACAGATCGCGCGCGCCCGCGACCACGTGCCCGATCCAGGCGCGTTCAAAGCAGGGTCGATGCTGAACATTCCAGCGGCGGCTGGAGAATACGACTTCGTCTACACGATCAACGTGCTCCACCACCTGGCGTCCGTCGAGGAGCAGCGGGCGGCCTTTGCCGAGATGTTGCGGGTGCTGCACCCGGGCGGCCTCCTCTTCGTCCATGAGATCAACACGACCAACGTGCTGTTCCGCTTCTACATGGGGTACATCTTCCCCTCGCTCAACTGCATCGACGAAGGCGTCGAGCGGTGGCTGCTGCCGCGGACGATGGACATCTACACCGGCGCGCCGATGGTCGACGTGCGGTACTTCACGTTCCTGCCGGACTTCATGCCCGCGGCCGTCGTCCGGATGCTCGCGCCGATCGAGCGCCGCCTCGAGCGATCGGCGCTGAATGTCTATTCGGCGCACTACATGGCGGTCTTCCAGAAGAAGACTGCGTGATCACCATCGCAATCGCGTGCCTGGGCGCGGCGATTGCCGCGTGGCTGATCCCGGCATCCGTCGACATCGTCTCGTGGACACGGAGCGGTCCCGCCCGCGTGGCGGTCTTTGCGCCGCAGTACGCCCTGTGGTGGGCAGTCGCTGCGGCGATCGTCGCCGCGATCGGCATCGCGTTCGTCCGACGGCCGGATGCGGGTGCGCGTGCGGAGCGCGCGTGGGTCGTGGCGCCGATCGCGGCGCTCTGGCTCTGGACGCTGCCCTACTTGCCTTGGCTGGCCGATCGCGTTCCGCTGCTGCTCGTGCTCGCCGGGCCGCTGCGGTGGGCGATCGCGATTCCCGCCATCGCTGCGTGCGCGTTTCGGGTGATCGATGGAGCGCGATCGGCTCGGCTAAAGCCTCGCCCTCCGGTCCCCGCGCCTCGCCCTCCCGCACCGGAGCGCGAGCCTTTAGGCGAGCGGCCCGAGGCGGCAGGCGAGCGGCTGGCATGGGATCGCCGCATCGTCTTCGTCGTTTCGCTCGTCGCGTATCTGTTGCTCGGGCATCAGTCGCTCGCCACGGTCGGCCTCGGCGGCGACGAGCCGCACTATCTCGTCATCACGCACAGCCTCCTGGTCGATCACGATCTGAAAATCGGCAACAACCACGCGCGCGGCGACTACCGCGCGTTCTTCGGCGGCGATCTGCGGCCCGACTACATGCAGCGCGGCAAGGACGGCGAGATCTACTCGATCCACGCGCCCGGCCTCTCCGCGCTGCTGCTGCCCGGCTACGCGGCGGCCGGCGCGAGCGGCGCCGTCGTCATCATCTGCCTGTTCGCGGCGCTGGCGGCGGTTGCGGTGTTCGAGCTCGCCGCCCGCGCAGGCGGACGGCTGGCCGCATGGGCGACATCGGCGAGCATCTGCTTCACGGTGCCCTTCATCCCGCACGCATGGTCAATCTATCCGGAGATCGCGGGTGCCGCGATCGTTGCGTGGGGAGCCGTGTGGCTGGACAGCGCAGACGACGTGACCGGGCTGTCGTGGTTCGGACGGGGCCTCGTCGTCGCAGGGCTGCCATGGCTGCACACGAAGTTTGTCGTCATCCTCGCTG
>DASQHH010000589.1:0-6639 GCA_035632195.1 Vicinamibacterales bacterium | reverse complement strand
ACACTGTGCTCGACTGTTTGGTAAGGAAAACGCGGTTGTCTGTCCTCCCTCGACGCCGCGCGCCGACCACGCGGGGCGACAGCTATACTGGGGAATAATTCATGGCGTCGAAGGGTTCTCGTCCTGTGTCGCCGGCGTTCGAGGCGGAGGCGCTTCTGTCCCTCGACAGCTTGTACCGGACGGCGCGGCGCCTGACCCGCGAGCCCGCGGACGCCGAAGACCTGGTCCAGGAGACGTTTCTCAGGGCGTTCCGGGCGGCGGATCGGTTCGAGCCGGGCACCAATCTGCGGGCCTGGCTGTTCACGATTCTCCACAACACGGCCCGGAACAGGGTCCGCGATCGGGTCCGCGACACGGTGTCGGTCGATAGTGAGGCGGTGGAGCGCGCTGCCGAGCAGCCGCCGCCGGGAGGCGCGGTCGAAACGCCGGAAACCTTGATGTTGCGGGCGACGCTCGCCCCGGACATCCAGGCGGCGATCGACGAGCTGCCGGCCAGCTTTCGCCAGGCAGTATGGTTACGGGACGTGGAAGAATTTTCGTACGCGGAAATTGCCGATATGCTCGAAATCCCCGTTGGGACCGTGATGTCCCGCATCTCACGCGGACGCCGGATGCTGTTCAACGCACTGGCCGTTCGACAGCCCGTGGCCGTCAATGAGTAGCTGCCGCAGCATCGACCCGCTCGTCACGCGCTACGTCGACGGCGATCTCGCTGGTCAGGACCGCGCGCTCGTCGACGAGCATCTGCGCGCCTGTCCGCCGTGCCATTCGCGCGTCGGCGCCGAGCGCGCCGTGCGCGCGGCAATCGACGCCAAGCGCGCGGCGATTGGCTGCGAAAAGGCGCCGCCGGCATTGCGCGCGGCGTACGAACAGCTCGCTCGCCTGAAGGCTCGCGCTCCTGGAGACGCCGCCGGAGCGTCAGAAGACGTTCCCGGAGCGCGAGGCTTTAGCCGAGCGGCGTGGCGAGCGCGCTTCGTACCGTTCGCGCTGGCCGCATCGCTGATCCTCGTTCTGGGTGCCGCGTTCCTCTATCAGGTCACCGCCGGCTCCACCCGCGTGCTCGCCGCCGAGCTCACCGCCGACCACATGAAATGCCTCGCCTTGAACGCCATGCTCGGCACGCACGAACTGCCCGGGGCTGTGGAGAGCTCGATGGCGTCGAGCTTCGGCTGGAACCTGCGGCTGCCGGCTGACCCGGCCAGCGTCGGTCTGGAACTGGTCGGCGCGCGGCCGTGTCTCTACGGCGAAGGCAAGATCGCGCACATCATGTATCGCGACCGCCACGCCGGCCAGCCGGTGTCGCTCTTCATGCTGCCCAAGGACGCTCGCGCGCCCCAACTGGTCAGCGTCCTCGGCCACGAGGCGAAAGTCTGGTGCGTGGGCGACCGGACGTTCGTGATGATTGCGCGCGAGCCGCGCCAGCAGGTCGAACGGCTCGCCGAGTGGATGCAGGCCTCCGTCCGGTAAAATGAGGACGACATGAATCTCCGATGGGTAGCCGCCGCCGTCAGCGCGCTGGGCCTCGCGGTCCTGACGTTGAACGCCGATCCCTGGCACACGACCGATATGGATCTCGCGGCCCCGGCCGGCGCCGCCTGCCCGGCGAACGCGAAGCCCGCGAAGCTCGATTTCACGCTGAAGGATCTTCAAAACCGCGACGTCACGCTTTCCTCCTTCAAGGGCAAGGTGCTCCTGCTCGACTTCTGGGCGACGTGGTGCGGGCCCTGCAAGATCGAGATTCCCTGGTTCGTGGACTTCCAGCAGAAGTACGGCAAGGACGGCCTGCAGGTCGTCGGCGTCCTCACCGAAGACAGCGCGGCGAAGGCGCGGCCCTTCGTCAAGGACTGGAAGATGAACTACACGATCCTGCGCGGCAACGATCCGAAGAAAGAGGACGACACCGAGCTGCGCGACGACCTCGACGCCGCTTTCGGACCGATGTTCGGCCTGCCCGTGACGTTCGTGATCTCGCGCGATGGAAGAGTCTGCTCCAAGCACGTCGGCCTGTCGGGCCGCGACGTCTTCGAAAAAGAAATCAAAGCCCTGCTGGGTGTGTGACAGCCGCCGGAAGGGTGGTATGATCCATCCCGATGAAGGGGTTTACGCACGCTCGGCTCGCCTGCGGCTGCCGCATCGCGTTCCGTGACGGTGTCGAAGGCAGCCCGGTGACCGTCGTCGTCGAGGAAAAGTCGCCGGCCTGCACCATCTCGCTGCACGTGCGGAACCTCCCCCTGTTCGACTACCGCGAGGCGCTCCGGCCCTCCACGCGCCTCGGACCGGCCGAAGAAGAAGAGTTCGAAGAAGAATCCTAGTCTCTCCTTTACAATATCCGGACTCCATTCATGAGCAGTCCGGCTGCCGATCTGTCACGCCTGCGCATCGACCGCGACGCGGGACCGAGCCGGCCCTGGCTCGCGTGGATCGTCGTCGCCGTCGTGGTCGCCATCGGCGTCGCCGGATATCCGGCGGCCCGCAGCTACGTCGCGGAACGCCAGGCGCCTGAAGTCGACGTCGTGCGCGCAACTCAGGTCGTGCCCGCGGCGGACGGCGGCGGCGGCGCGATGCCCGTGCTGGTCGCGACCGGCTACGTCGTCGCGAGACACAGCAGCGACGTCGGCGTGAAAGTGGGCGGACGGCTCGCCCGGATTGCGTTCGAAGAGGGGACGAGGGTCCGGCGCGGCGAGGTGATGGCCGAGATCGAGCACGCGGACATCGACGCGCAGCTCGAAGCGTCGAAGCGTGCCGTTGCGGAAGCCGAGGCCCAGCTCGCCCAGGCGGTCGCCGCCCGCGACGAGGACGATCGCAACGTGGACCGGCAGCGCGCGCTGGCCCGCGACGGCATCACGACGACGGCGACGCTGACCGCCGCGGAATCGACGGCGGCCGTGTCGGCGGCGAGGGTCAAGTCGGCCGACGCCGGCATCGCCTCCGCGCGCGCGCGGGTCAAGGTCGCCGAGGAAGCACTCGAGAACACCAACGTCCGCGCGCCGTTCGACGGCGTCGTCATCAAGAAGCGCGCGGAGGTCGGCGAGACGGTGTCGCCGTTCGGGGTTGCCGGCCAGGCAGCGCGCGAAGGCGGCGCGATTGCCACGATCGCGGACCTGAACGAGCTCGAAGTGCAGACCGAGGTGAGCGAGAACGGCGTCGCCAAGCTGACCGCGGCGATGCCGGCGGAGGTCAAGCTGCAGGCCTACCAGGATCAGAGCTACCGGGCCAGGCTGCGGCAGATTTTCCCGTCCGCGGATCGCGCGAAGTCGATTGTCGAAGTCCGCGTTACGATTCTGAACCCCGACAGCCACGTCAAGCCGGAGATGACGGCGAGCGTCACCTTCCAGGAGCCGCGGACGTCTGCAGCAACGGGCACTCCCGATGCGGCTGCGCTGCCGACCGTGCTGGTTCCGAAGCGGACGATCGGCGAGCAGAACGGCGCGTCTTACGTGTGGGTCGTCAAGGGCGGCACCGCGGTGCGGCGGCCGGTCACGCTCGGTCCCGACCGGATCGATCAGGTCGAGGTCAAGAGCGGCGTGACGGCAGGCGACGCGCTGATCATCAACGCGCCAGCCGGGCTGGCGAGCGGCGCGCCCGTGAAGGTGAAGTAGATGGCACTCATCGAGTTGAGAGGCGTGACGAAGTCCTACCGGCGCGACGCCATCGAGATTCCCGTGCTCGACCGTCTGTCGATCACGATCGACGCCGGCGAGTTCCTGGGACTGATGGGGCCCTCGGGGTCGGGCAAGTCGACGCTCCTCAACCTGCTGGCGGGCATCGACCGGCCGACGCGCGGATCGATTCGCGTCGCCGACACCGAGATCGGCAGCCTGAACGAGAGCGCGCTGGCGCCGTGGCGGTCGCGGCACGTCGGCTTCATCTTTCAGCTCTATAACCTGATTCCGGTGCTCACCGCGTTCGAGAACGTCGAGCTGCCGCTGCTGCTGACGAACCTGTCGAAGAAGCAGCGCAGCGAACACGTCATGACGTCGCTCGACATCGTCGGGCTGAGGGACCGCGCGAAGCACTATCCCCGGCAGCTCTCCGGCGGCCAGGAGCAGCGCGTGGCGATTGCGCGGGCGATCGTCACCGACCCGACGCTGCTGCTCGCCGACGAGCCGACGGGCGACCTCGACGCCAAGTCGGCCGGCGAAGTGCTGGTGCTGCTGCAGCGGCTGAACCAGGAGTTCAAGAAGACGATCGTGATGGTCACCCACGATCCGCACGCGGCCGAAAAGGCGACGCGCCTGCTGCACCTCGAGAAGGGGACGCTGGTGGAGGCGGCGCGCGTATGAAATTCGTCGGACTCGTCCTCAAGAGCGCGCGCCGCAGCAAGCGGCGCACGGCGCTGACGATGCTGAGCGTCGCGATTGCGGTGTTCCTGTTCGCCGCGCTGCGCGCCGTCCTCGACGGTTTCGACGCCGTGGCGCAGGCGAGCTCGTCGACGCGCGTCGTGACGATCAATGCGACGTCGATGATTTTCAACATGCCGACCAGCTACACGGACGGCATCAAGTCGGTGCCGGGCGTCCAGGAAGTGACGTACGCCAACTGGTTCGGCGGCATCTACAAGGATCCGAAGAATTTCTTCGGGCAGTTCGGCGTCGACGCGGAGAGCTACCTGCGCATGTATCCCGAGCTCATCCTCGCGGACGACCAGCGCAAGGCGTTTCTCGACGATCGCACCGGCTGCATCGTCGGCGACGGGCTCGCGGACCGCTTCAACTGGAAGGCCGGCGACCGCATCACGCTGCAGGTCGGTATTCCGATCTACGGCACGCAGGATTACGACTTCACCATCCGCGGGATCTACAAGGCCGGCAGCAGCGCCGTCGACAACCAGTCCATGATGTTCCACTGGAAGTATCTCGACGAGCGCGCGCTCGAGCACGGCATCGGCTGGTTCGTCGCGAAGGTCGCCGATCCGGATCGGGCCACGCTCGTCGCGCAGGCCATCGATCAGAAGTTTGCCAACTCGCCGGCAGAGACCAAGACCGACACCGAACGCGCGTTTTCGGCGCAGTTCGGCAAAATGCTCGGGAATCTCGATCTCCTGCTCGGCAGCGTGGCGCTCGCCGTCGTGATTACGACGCTGTTCGTCGCCGGCAACACGATGGCGATGTCGGTGCGCGAGCGAACGACCGAAATAGCGGTCATGCGCACTCTGGGTTTCCGGAAGGGCACCGTGTTCTTCCTGGTCGTCGGCGAGGGGATCGTGACCGCTCTCGTCGGCGGCGCGCTCGGCGCGCTCGTGGCGCGCGCGACCATCAACGGCGCGTTTCTGCACATGACCGGCGGTTTCATCCCCGCATTCGGCGTGAGCAACTGGAACGCCATCGTGGGCCTCGGCCTCAGCGCGCTCATCGGCGCGCTCGCCGCGTTGATTCCGGCGGCCATGGCGTCGCGGTTGAAGATCGTCGACGCGCTCAGGAGAGTCGCCTGATGGGGCTGGTCGGCAGCTACAACCTGCGCTCCATGCTCGTCCGGAAGGGCACGGCGGCGATGACGGCGATGGGCATCGCGATGGTCGTCGCGGTGTTCGTGATGACGCTCTCGATCGCGCAGGGGTTCAAGTCGACGCTTATCGCCAGCGGACAGGTGGACAACGCCATCGTGCTGCGCAAGGGGTCGACCTCCGAGACCGTGAGCGCGGTGCTGCGGCCGCAGGTGCCGCTCATCGAAGCGATGCCGCAGATCGCGCGAGGCAAGGACGGCCGCCCGCTCGTCTCGCCCGAGATGGTCGTCATCATCTCGCTGCCGCGGACGACCGACGGACAGCCGGCGAATGTTCCCGTTCGCGGCGTGGGACCGAAGGCGTTCGAGGTCCGCGACACTATCAAGATCACCGAGGGCCGTCCGTTCGCGTTCGGCAGCCGCGAGGTCATCGTCGGCAAGCAGGGCGTCGGCCGCTTCAAGGGTCTGACGGTCGGCAGCGACGTCCGCATCAGCAACCAGACGTGGAAGGTCGTCGGGATGTTCACCGCCGACGACGCATCGTTCGAGTCCGAGGTGTGGGGCGACGTGGACGAGATGCAGCCGGCGTTCCAGCGCAACGGGTATCAATCCGCGACCGTGAAACTGTCCGACGCGTCTGCGTTCGACTCGTTCGAGGCGGCGATGGGGGCCGACCCGCGGCTCGACCTGAAGCCGCAGCGCGAGCGCGAATACTACGAGGCGCAATCGGCGACGACGGCGACGCTCATCCGGATCTTCGCGACGTTCGTCACGACCATTCTGTCGATCGGCGCGGTCTTCGGCGCGATGAACACGATGTACGCGGCCGTGGCCTACCGCACCCGCGAGATCGGGACGCTCCGGGCGCTCGGGTTCTCGCAGTTCCGCATCATCACGGCGTTCCTCGCCGAATCGATCGCGCTGGCGATCATCGGAGGCCTCGCCGGGTGTCTGCTCGCGCTGCCGGTCAACGGCATCTCGACCGGCGCCATGAATATGGTCAGTTTCACCGAGCTGGCGTTCAAGTTCCGGGTCACGCCGGAGCTGCTGGCCGGCGGCATGATCTTTTCCGCGGCGATGGGAGCAGTCGGCGGCCTGCTGCCCGCGTTACGCGCCGCCCGTATTCCCGTCGCCCGCGCGCTGCGCGAAATCTGACGCCGCGCGCGCATACATCCGTCTTCATGCTTCCAAACGCCG
>DASQHH010000588.1:0-4625 GCA_035632195.1 Vicinamibacterales bacterium | reverse complement strand
GTCGTCAGACCTTCGCCGACCGTTTCTCGGCCGCTGAACGAACCGTCGTAGACGACCGCGCTGCCGCAGGACGGACTGCGATCCTTCAGGACGGCGATGCGGGCCCTGTTCTGTCCGGCAGCGGCAAGCGCCTGGCGCGCGCCTTCCTCATAGCAGCTGGTTACTTCGTCTCCCGCGGCAGTGACGACGCGCAGGCGTCCGCCGCTGTTCAGGAGCTCGGCGGCAGGGCGCGGTGTGGGCAGGCCGCCCAGCTGCTCGGGACAGACGGGAACCAGGCGGCCTTCGTCGGCCCAGCGGCGCAGCGCCGGATGCGCGACGAGCGCGTCGCGGCCGTTGTAGCGCACCTTCGCGCCCAGGAGGCAGGCGCTGACGAGGATTTTCTCCAGCAGTCACATGCTACGACAGACAGTTCGAAACGGGTCTTCGGATTGCAAAGCATGCTTCTGGATCCGCTCTTTGCGGGCGCGGTGCGCGCACGCGCCGCCAATTTTCGTAACGAGGCGGTCAGATTTCGGACAGCGGGATGCCTACATCAGCTCTGCGAGCCTCCGCGCCGTCGGCGACCAATCGCAGATGTGCGCAATGCGGGCTGATCAACTTTGCCGGCGCGGAGACCTGCCGCCGCTGCAAGGCGCCTTTCGACGCCGAAGTATCCGCCGTCAGCGAGGTCGAGCCGGACGAGCCTGGGCCGACCGTTGCGAGCGCCGTCGCGCGCCGGCTGCTCTGGCTCGCGGGTGTCATCGCGCTGATCGTGTTTGCGTGGTCGCGGTCGCTGCTGCTGACGTCGGAGCCCATCACCCCGGAGCAGCGACTGGTGGTGATGCAGGCCCTCGCCGTGCTGGCGGACGCGGGCTTCTCCCGTGAAGTCGTCATGCTCCGGCACTTCGCCAACTATCGTTCCACCGACAACTGGTGGAACCGGTATCAGGGACACCAGCAGGCGTACGCGGCGACGAACTTTCCCCTCGGTGTCGTGACGCTCTACGGACCGTTCTTCACCGTGGCCGTCGACGACACCGAGCGCGCGGCCATTTTGCTGCACGAAGCGCAGCACCTGCTCGGCGCCGGCGAAGAAGAAACCCTTCAGCGCGTCTGGGGCGAGAAAGATCGGATTGGGTGGACCGCCGACAAATACGGCAGCACCAAGGTCTGGAAGAACACGAAGGAATGGACGGAGTCCGCTGCCTCGCGACGTCCGCCCGCTACCCTTCCGGGATCAGATTAACCCGGCGCGCGTGATCCGTTGTTATTTCTTGCGGCGGACGTACGTCACATGGGTGACGCCGGTGATCTTGCCGTCCTTGTCCATGCGGATGTACTCGTTGTTGATCGTGTTGTTGTCGTCCGACAACGTGTTGATCACGACCTGCTGCAGCACGCCATTGCGCTTGTTGTAGATGCGGACGCTCTTTGCGTTGATGATCTCCACCGCGGTCTCGGCGCCTTCCTGGCCCTTGACCGGTCGATACACGCCGTCGAACAGCGTGACATAGCTCCAGTCCCGCGAGTGATCGCTGGGATTGCTGACGGTCAGCAAGCTGCCATCCTTCTCGTACGCCTCGTACGTCATGACGTTGTTGGGATTGGTGGAATTGTCCCAGACGCCGAAGCGCGCAGTGCGCGGGTTGGTACCGTCGTCTTTCGCCTGCCCGCGGCCCTGTCCCCGCGCCTGCGCCCGGGCCGGGCCGGCCGAAAGACTCGCGGCGATGAAGACCGTGATTACGAAGAGACTTTTCAGACGCATCGACTGCCTCTCTTTTGTCACCCGCGTCGGTTGTTCAGACCTGCCGAATGGCGCGGACCCGGCGTGGGAAATCCTTGTCGTCGTAATGCTGCCGCCCCTCGTCCGCGAAGTCAATGTGGTGCGCCATGTCCGCCGTGGCCTGCGTGGACGTCCAGTAGCTGACGTTGTCGGAGGCGCCGGCGCCGGCAAGGTTGCCCACTCGGGCATTCTTCAGACTTCGATACAGGACCGCGAGTTCGTCGCGCGACGGCAGGAACCAGCCGCGCACGCCGTTGATGGAGAGGCTCGCGCACAGCGCGGCGGCCGCCGACGGATCGCTGCACGACGCGAGCACGTCGGCCGTGTTCTGTCTGCCGGTCCCGATCGCCGTTCCCTTCGCGCCGGGGATGGCCCGCCGGAAACAGCCCCACGGCGCGCCGGCGCTCTGATCGAAGGGCGCCGCCTCGAGATACCGCCAGCCGTCCCGCTCGTAGTTGGGGTTCTCGTAGAAGATGAAGCCGCCCGCCGGACCGGCGTCGCCGGCGATGAGCCCGGACGAGGGCAGCCAGACGGTCATTTCCGCCGCGCCGCGATTCGCCCACAGGAAGTACGGAATCGCGGTGATCGGCCTCGGCGCCTTCGGCTTGACGAGCGGCGCGCCTGCAGTTCGGACGGCGATCGCTCCGCCGAAGGCGTCGTCTGGTTCCGCCGCCGGCGGACGGGTTGTATCGAGTGCGAGCTCGAGCACCGGCCCGCCGGCGTCGTGTGCTTCCACGCAGTAGACGATCGGCCCGCGCTCGATCGCTACGCGGCGTCGCGCCTCGCGCACGCGATCGTCGGCGGCCACGTGACGCACGGCCATCGGGAATTCGACGTCGACGAGGTCGCCGTTCTTCCACGTGCGATCGAGCGAGACGTACCCGTCGCCGCCGATCGGCACGTCCACGCTCGCGCCGTTCAGACTGACCGTCGCGCGGCGGTCGAGCCCGTCGGTGTAGCGGTAGAGCGTCCCGGGCACCGGCTGATTCCGCGCCCAGCCCGGGATTCGCAGCCTGACGGTCGCTCGGATCCCGTCCGGCGTCGAAATCCGCAGCGTGGAGCGGCCGTTCCACGGCATGCCGCTCGTCATCGCGAACGCCAGCGGTTGCCCGCCGACGCTGAAAGACGACTCGCTCGAGACGTACAGGTTGACGTAGATGGCATCCTGGCGATCCTGCGCGTAGATCAGTCCCGGCATGCCCGCGAGGAAGCGCACGAGGTTCGGCGGGCAGCACTCGAGCGACGCGTGCTGCCACCGTGTGTCGCGGCCGTCGCCGGCGCTGGCGAGGCGATTGACGTAGAAGAACCGATCGCCGCCGGTCGACACACCTGAGAGCGCGTTGTTGTACATGCCGCGCTCCATCACGTCGATGTAGCGGCTGTCGCCCGATGCCAGGAAGAGCCGGTGGTTCAGCGTCATGAACATCAGCACGGCGCAGGTCTCGGAGTACGCGGAGATCGCCGGCAGCACGTACGGCTCGCCGAATCCTTCGTTGCCCGTCGTGCCGACGCCGCCGGTCACGTACATCTTCCTTGTGACGATATCCGTCCACATGCGCACGGCGGCGTCGACGTACTCCCGCAATCCGGTGAAGACGCCGACGTCGACGAGCGACACGAGCAGGCTGACGCAGTTCACCGCGTGGCCCACGGCCTCCGTCTGCTCGAGCACCGGCAGGTACGACTGGTTGTGGCGGCTGCGGTTGACCGAATTCTCGAGGCCGCGGATGTCGAGATAGTGCTTCGCCAGGTCGAGGTGCGTGCGGGCGCGCGTCGCGCGATAGAGCTGCAGGCAATTGATGGCGTCACGCTCGCCTCCCGAGAATGGCGGATTGTTCGTGACGAAGTCATCGTAGATCTCCTGTGCCGCGGCGATCGCCGGATCCAGCAGGTCGCGGCGTCCCGTGGTGACGTACCGCGTGACGGCGGCCTCGAACCCGGCGTTGCCGCGCGCGCGGCGCGTCTTCAACTGCGCGACGCGCGCTTCGACGCGTGCCTCCAGGGCCGGATCCGGGTGCGTCTTCAGCGAGAGCATCGCGGCTTCGAGCACGTTGCCGCGGAACCCCTCGTCGAGCGCGCTCAGTTTCTCGACCTCGAAGGGAATCGTCACCCGCGCGTTAGTGGCGACCTTCGGCCGCCAGAAGCGATCGGTCAGCGAGACAGCCGAGTACGGCTGCGGGCGAATCGGGTACTCAGCGGGTTGATAGGACGTGCTCGAGATGCGATCGTCGCGAGGCGAAGGCGGCTGTCTGGCGCTCGCGCCTGGCCCCGCCGAAGCGCGAAGCGCGGAGGCGGGCGCGCCGACGGCCAGCCCGACGGCAGCGGGCGCAGCTTTCAGAAAGTCCCTGCGCTTCATGCGCGCCAGTCTGACCGCTTCGAATTGGGCTGTCCAGAGGCAGCGCGGGGGAAGCTTCGCTGAAAAGATGCGCTTTTGAGACGAATCGGATTCGAATCATCAAACCGGATACTCGTAAGCAGTTCGAATGTTTTTCATGGGCGTTTGAGACAGTGACGGAAACTGTCGCCAGGGGCCGCCACTCTCTGTCACTTGCGACAAACTGCGTCACTGTGTCGCGATGAAGACAGCAAGCGCAAATCACAGAACGTCAGTCACTTGTCTTGCCCCCGTGCAACGCCGCGAAATGGCAATGCCGTTGCAATTTGTCTTGCAACGTCGGCAAACGGAAACTTTCTTAACACGAGGAGGATTGGGTCATGAGAACGGAAAGGTCGGAGGGCTTCACACTGATCGAGCTGCTGATCGTCGTGGCGATCATCGGCATCATCGCGGCGATCGCGGTGCCGGGCCTGCTGCGCGCCCGCATGTCGGGCAACGAGGCGTCGGCGATCGGGTCGCTGCGCG
>DASQHH010000587.1:0-3386 GCA_035632195.1 Vicinamibacterales bacterium | reverse complement strand
GCGGACATGCACGAGGGGACGCGCCGGCTCGTGGACAACCTGCGCCGGCGCTTTCCGCGCGTCGCCGCCGTCGGCGAGATGCACTACGACGCGATGATGGCGTTCATCCCGATGTATCACTCGTTCGGACAGACGCTGATTACTCCCGTCATCCAGCGGCACGCGAAATTCTTCCAGCATCTCAGCCATCCCGCGCCGGGCCGCGGCAGCAGCGGTGTGCACGAATCGGGATTCGGACGCTGGAACCCGCAGACGCTGTCGCTCACGGACTCGGCGATTCCGACTCTGAACGTCGTTGATGACACGTTTGACAAGTACCGCTCCGAAATGGAGGCGGTGATTCAGCGAGCGAAGGCACGCACATGAGGAAGGACTTCAAGACGACGATCTATCGGAACGGCAGCATGTGCTTCATTCCGCTGACGTTCGATCCGAGGCCGGTGTTCGGAAAGGTGCGCGCGCCGGTGAGGGTGACGCTGAACGGCTACACCTATCGCAGCACGATCGCGGCGATGGGCGGGCCGCCCTGCATTCCGCTGCGCCGCAGCAACCGCGAGGCTGCCGGAGTCGAGGGCGGCGAAACGCTGGTCGTCCGTCTCGAGCTCGACACCGCAAAGCGCGTCGTCACGCCGCCTGCGGAACTCGTGAAGGCGCTGAAGGCGTCCCCGCCAGCCTGGGACCGCTGGCGCGCGCTGAGCTATTCGCATCAGCACGAGTACGCGGAGTGGATTCAGACGGCGAAAAAGCCGGAGACGCGTGCGCGCCGCCTCACCAAGGCAGTTGCGCGCATCCGCAGCGCGTCCGCCCGCAAACGCTGACACTGCAGCTATTGATTGCGTCTGCCGCGGCCGGCGTTCTTGAGCGCGGTGCACGCGCGTTCTTCGCCGAGATCGCACGCCCTGCGCATCAAGCGCAGCGCGCGCTGCCGATCCTGCTCGACGCCGCGGCCGAATTCGAACGCACGCGCGAGATTGAAGCAGGCCTGCCCGCGTCCGTTCTGGCAGTTGCGCTCCATCATCCCGATCGGCGGCTGCTGGCCTCTGCGTCCTTCGGCCGCGTCCGCGGCGGGCTCCTCAGACTGGGCGGCGGCGGCCGGCGTGGACGGCGCCGGGTCTGGCGGCGTTGAAACTGCCGGGGGCGTCAAGGAAACGGGCTCGGGCGGTTTCGGCTCCTGGATCGAGGGTCCCTGCGGCGGCGCGGGCGGCTTCGCTGCAGCGGGCCGAGGCTTCTCGACGGAGGGCGCGGACGGCTGCGGCGGCGGTGCAGCGGCGGGAGCCGCAGCGGGGGTCGATGGCGGCTCCGACGGCGGCGACGACAGCGCGCCGCCCAGTCCGAAGTAGACGGCCGCAGCGAGGACCGGTACCGCAGCCGCGAGCCACGGCCACAGCTTTCGCCGCGGCGGGTCTTCGTTACGAGCGGCGGCGGCGGGCGTCGCCGTGGCACGCGGCGTCGGCGGCCGCGTCGCCATCTTCGGCGGCAGCGGCGTCGTCTTCGCCGGTGGCGGCGTCATCGGAACCGTTTTCGGCGCCGCAGCCATCGTCGGCGCGACTTCCGACACCGGCGGCACAGCAATCGTCGGCGCGACGTGGTCGGTCGCCGGCAGCTTCTCGGTCGCGGGAGCCACGATCGTCGGCTGTCCCTGGATCGACTGCGTGTCGCGAATCGCCGCGCTCAGCGCCTTGGCAAACTCCTCGCCCGACTGGTAGCGATCCGCCGCCGATCGCGCGACCGCTTTCAGCACCACCGCTTCGATGGACGGACCGAGCCGCGGATTGAAGGTCGCCGGGGGCGGCATCGGCGCGCTCAGGTGCTTCAACGCAATCGCGAACGGCGTCTCCGCCTTGAACGGCACGCGCCCGGCCACCATCTCGTACAGCATGATGCCGAGCGAATACAGATCGCTCTGCGGACCGACGGTCTCCCCCGCCGCCTGCTCGGGTGACATGTAGGTCGGCGTCCCGACCACGGCACCGGTCGCGGTCAGTTTCGTCGTCCCCTCCGTCATCCGCGCGATGCCGAAGTCGGAAACGAGGCAGTTGAGCCGCTCGTCGACGAGGATGTTGCTCGGCTTGATATCGCGGTGGATGACGCCTTTGCTGTGCGCGTAATCGAGCGCGTCGCAGATCTGGCGCATGACGCGGTCGACCATGTCGAGCCGCATCGGCTCGCCGGTCATCAGGTCGGAGAGCTGTCCGCCCTTGATGAGCGGCATAACGAGATACGTATAGCCGTCGGTCTCGCCGAAGTCGAAGACCGGCAGGATGTGCGGATGCTGAAACTGCGCGACGACCCACGCCTCGTGCTTGAAACGCGTGATGAACTCGGGGTCCTGCATGAAGTGGCGCCCGAGGATCTTCAGCGCCACGTCGCGGTTGACCGCGGGCTGGTGCGCCTTGTAGACGGACGCCATGCCGCCTTCGCCGAGCGGCCCGATGATGGTGTACGCGCCGAATTGCCGGCCGCTGAGGTCTTCCATCACTCCTGCTTTTCGAGCGTCTTCCAGCTGGCGACGTATGCGTCGACGTTGCCGGAGGTGACGACGTCGACGCCCGAGTCGATGATAGAGGATGACGGCATTTTGCCGGATTTGATTTCCGTAAGCAGCCGCACCGATTCACTGCCCCACCCGAAGTACTTCTGCCCGAGCAGCACCTGCACCTTGCCGGCCTTCAGCAGGTCGGGCGCCGGAGGAATCGTGTCGAACGAAATCACCTTCGTCCCTGCCGGAACCGTATCCAGCGCGTTGCGCGTGAACACGGGCCAGCCGCCGACCGAAATCCACGCTCCGAGGTCTGGATAGCGGTTGGTGCCGGACGCGATGATCTCGCTGCAGTGCACCGGATCTTCCTTGATGTCGTAGGTCTCGACGATCTGAATGCCCGGCTGTTTCGCGAGCGCCTCGCGGACGCCCTGGAGCCGTCGCTCGAGATTGGTCGCGCCGTAGCTGGTGATGATCGCGACCTTGCCTTTGCCGCCGAGGAGCGCCGCCGCCTGCTCGCCGAGGATGCGTCCGGCGGCGAGGTCGTCGACGCCGTAGAACGCCGCGCGCTTCGACTTCGGCGCGTCGGCGTCCCAGGTGACGACCGGAATGCCCGCGTCGACCGCCTTGTTGATCGTGTCGGTCAGGAAGTCGCCGTTCAGGCACGAGATGGCGATGCCGTCGACGTGCTGCGTGATGAACGACTCGAGGATCTCCTTCTGCTTCAACTGGTCGGCATTCTCCGGCCCGCGCCAGATGACCTCGACATCGCCGCGCTTCGCCGCTTCGCGCTCCGCGCCGACTTTTGCGTAGTTGAAGACCGGGATGTCGAGCGACTTCGGGATGAGCGCGAACCGATATCGCTTCGGCGCATTCGTCGTCGTGCTGCTGCCGCCACCACACGCCG
>DASQHH010000586.1:0-3046 GCA_035632195.1 Vicinamibacterales bacterium | reverse complement strand
CGAGCGCGCACATCGGGAAAATCGTTCTCACCATCGGGTAATCGGGGAATTGCGTAGTCGGGTAATTGAATCGAGTAATCTGGTAACCGACATGGACAACATTACGAGTCTGCAGATCAGCGACGGAAAGACGGGCAGCGGCGCGGCGGCGACGTCCGGCAAACAGGTGACCGTGCATTACACCGGCTGGCTGTACGATGCGAAGGCCGCCGACAAGCACGGCAAGAAATTCGACAGCTCCAAGGACCGCGGCGAGCCGTTCGCGTTCAAGCTCGGCGCGGGCCAGGTCATCGCGGGCTGGGACCAGGGCGTCGCCGGCATGAAGGTCGGCGGCACGCGGACGCTGGTCATCCCGTCGGATCTCGGCTACGGCCGCCGCGGGGCCGGCGCCGCTATTCCGCCCAACGCGACGCTCGTCTTCGACGTCGAGCTGCTCGACGTCAAGTAACCGCGCGGGTGGAGTACGTTCGACTCGGCCGGTCGGGACTGAAAGTGTCGCGCCTGTGCCTCGGCGCGATGACCTACGGATCGTCCAAGTGGCGCGCGTGGGTGCTCGACGAGGATGCGAGCCGGCCGTTCATCAAGCGCGCGCTCGAGCAGGGCATCAACTTCTTCGACACCGCCGACATGTACTCGCGCGGCGAGAGCGAGCGCGTCCTGGGCCGCGCCCTCCGCGATTTCGCCCGCCGGGATCAGGTCGTCGTCGCGACGAAGGCCTTCTATCCTGCGACCGGCGACGGCCCGAACGACCGCGGTCTGTCGCGCAAGCACCTGCTGCACGCGATCGACGGATCACTCGAGCGGCTCGGCACCGACTACGTCGACCTCTACCAGATTCACCGGTTCGATCCCGACACGCCGATCGAAGAAACGATCGAGGCGCTGCACGACATCGTGAAGGCGGGCAAAGCGCGGTACGTCGGCGCGTCGAGCATGTTCGCCTGGCAGTTTGCGGCGATGCTGCACGCGGCGGACGCGCACGGGTGGTCGCGCTTCGTCTCGATGCAGAACCATTACAACCTGATCTACCGCGAGGAGGAGCGCGAGATGATGCCGCTCTGCCGCGCGGAGGGAATCGGCGTCATCCCGTGGAGCCCGCTCGCGCGCGGCTTCCTCGCCGGCAACCGCAGGCCGGCCGACAAGGGGGAGACCGTCCGCGCGCAGACCGACGCGTTCGCGCACGAGATGTACTACACGGCGGCCGACTTCGCCGTCGCGGATCGCGCGTCGGAGGTCGCGAAGCGGCGAGGAGTCTCGTCCGCGCAAGTCGCGCTCGCGTGGCTCCTTCAGCAGCCGGGCGTCACGGCACCGATTGTCGGCGCGTCGAAGGCGGCGCACCTCGAAGAGGCGGTTGCCGCTCTCGCGCTTCGCTTCGACGCCGACGAGATGCGCGCGCTCGAAGAGCCGTACCGGCCGCACGGCGTCCTCGGACACAGCTGAGTTGTTTTCCCGCGCCTCCTTCGTCGCGCTCAAGCACCGCAACTTCCGGCTGATCTGGATCGGCCTGCTGCTGTCGTTCACCGGCTCGATGATGCAGAACGCCGCCCTGCTGTGGCACGTGTCGCTGCTGGTCACGCCGGAGAAGAAGGCCCTTGCGCTGGGCTTCGTCGGCCTGGTCAAGGTCATCCCCGTCGTGTTCTTTTCGATGGTCAGCGGAGTCGTCGCCGACGCCTGGAACCGCCGCTCGCTGATGCTCGTCACGCAGACCGCGGCGACGCTCGTCGCGCTGGCGCTCGCGTACATCGCGTTCGCGGGAATCACGGCGGTCTGGACCGTCTACGTGCTCGCGGCGCTCGGATCGGCGGTCGGCGCGTTCGATCTCCCGGCCCGCAACGCGCTGGTCCCGACGCTCGTGCCGCGCGAACATCTTCCGAACGCGATCAGCCTCAACACGATCATGTTCCAGACCGCGGCGGTGGCCGGTCCGTCGCTCGGCGGCGTCCTCATCGCGGCGACGCACGTCGGCTGGGCGTACGTCGCCAACGCGATCTCGTTCGGCTTCGTCATCATCGCGCTGCTGATGATGCGCGACATCCCCGAGCGCGAGCCGTCGGCGGCAGGGACGCGCGACGACGTCTCGCTTCACGCGGCGCTCGAAGGACTGCGGTTCGTCTTCCGCTCGCCGCTGATCCGGTCGACGATGCTCCTCGATTTCTTCGCGACGTTCTTTTCGTCGGCGACGGCACTGCTGCCGATCTTCGCGCAGGACATCCTCCGCGTCGGCGCGGAGGGCTACGGCTGGCTGTACGCGGCGCCGGCGGCGGGCGCCGTGCTGATGAGCGCGGTCATGGTCGGCATGACCGATCGAATCGAGCGCCGCGGCGCCACGCTGCTCTGGGCCGTCGGCGCCTACGGCCTCGCCACGGTCGTCTTCGGCCTCTCGCGCTCGTTCTGGCTGACGTTCTTCTGCCTCGCGATGACCGGCGCGACCGACACCATCAGTATGATCATCCGGAACATCGTCCGGCAGCTGGAGACCCCGGACCGGCTGCGCGGCCGGATGACCGGCGTCAACATGATGTTCTTCCTGGGCGGACCGCAGCTCGGCGAGCTGGAGGCGGGCGCGGTCGCGAACTGGCGCGGCGCGCCCTTTTCCGTCGTCAGCGGCGGCGTCGGCTGCGTCATCGCCGTCGCGGCGATCGCGTTCAGCACGCCGGCGCTGCGGCATTACCTGAAAGAGCATTCCTCCGGGGCGCACGTGCCCCCCGTGAAAACGTGACGAGAATCGGAGTCATCGCCGACACGCACGGCCTGCTGCGTCCGGAAGTCGGGCGCGCCTTCGCCGGCGTCGACCGTATCCTGCACGCCGGCGACGTCGGGGGACGCGGCGTGCTGGAGGGGCTCGGGCGCATCGCGCGCGTCGACGCTGTCTTCGGCAACGTCGACGATCCGCACGACCCGTCCCTGGCCGCCTCGCGCGTTGTCGTCGTCGACGGTGTGACGATCCACGTCAGCCACGGCGACGAGCTCGGGAGCCCGAGGCCGGCTCTCGTGCTCGCGCGCTACGCGGGCGACGTCGTCGTCTTCGGCCACACGCACCGCGCCG